>DATIHN010000015.1 GCA_035480635.1 Candidatus Saccharimonadales bacterium | reverse complement strand
TTCGTGTTAATACTACCGGCATTATTGATTTCCAATGGTCAACGGCCGGAACCAGTTTCTTGACTGCCGCGATGTCTACTGCATCGGGATTCGTTGACGGCCACGGCCAGTGGGTCAGAGCAACTATGGATGTCGATAACGGCGCCAGCGGTCGCACAATTAAGTTTTATCATTCGGATGACAGCACCGACAACCCGGACTTCGTTACTTGGACGCTTATGGAAACAGTCACCCAGTCTGGTACTACTTCAATTTTTGCCAACACCGCCAGTCTGGAAATATCCGGCGATGCTCTGGGCACTCTAAGCCCGTTCGCCGGCCGGGCCCATTCAGCCGAGCTACGTAACGGTATTGGTGGAACGGTGGTGGCATCACCGCGAGTTCGCGGTGTTACCAGAGGGGCTTCGTCATTCACTGATGCCCAGGGTAATACTTGGACCGCGGCCGGAGGCGTCACAATTGAGTAGCTTAAGGATTAACTCTTTGCCCTTTATAGCAGCCTATTCTAAAATAAGCACAAGTGTGATGTGTAGTTTATCGATCAACTCCAGGGCAAAACTTTATGGCTAGGCTCCCTACACCAGGTGGAGATGACGGAACTTGGGGCAAGATCCTCAATGACTTTCTGGCTGTCGGACACAATTCCGATGGTTCTCTTAAAGACGTTGTTCTAACTAGCGGTGATCAAACTGTTGGTGGGGTTAAGACTTTTAGCTCCTCCCCCCAAGTCCCAACACCAAGTAGCACCAGCGATGCCACTACCAAGGCCTACGTTGATGCCACGGCCGGGGTTGGCCCAACCGGAGCTACTGGGGCCACCGGGCCGGCTGGTACGGCCGGGTCTCAAGGCGCCACGGGTGCAGGTGCAACCGGAGCCACCGGCGCTCAAGGTTTTGATGGTTTTAACGGAGCGACAGGGGCGACAGGCTCGACCGGGGCGACGGGGGCCGGTGTTACCGGGGCGACGGGGCCAGCCGGTGCCACCGGTGCTGGAGCCACAGGTGCGACCGGGGCAATCGGAGCCAGTGGAGCGACTGGGCCCAGAGGTTTTGCTGGCGGCGACACCTTTAGCTATACTTACGACAACTCGAGCACAGCCGATAGTGACCCCGGCGCCGGACTCTTCAAGTTTGATAACGCTACCATCTCATCGGTCCTTACAATCTATGTTGATTTGCTAGATAGCAACAACACCGATGTAACAAATTGGTTGGATAACATGGGCGGTGGTGTAGTTAAGTTATTCAACAACTCTGATCCCACTAAGTTCGCCATTTTTAGCGTTGGCTCAGTAACTCCAGTGGGTGGTTATCGCAAACTTAACGTGACCTACCAAGCCAGCGCTGGTACCCTGGGAACTTCAGCCGGTGATACAGTTATAACCTTTGCGCCACCAGGGCCAACTGGGCCCCCAGGTAATGCCAGTGTCCAAGGCGCCACCGGTGCCACTGGGCCGGTTGGGGCCGATGGCGCCACTGGAGCCAGCGGATCAGCTGGTTCGGCCGGTGGGCAGGGTGCCACTGGTGCGGCAGGAGCCACCGGAGTCACTGGTGCTACGGGCGTTGGCTCAACTGGTGCTACTGGTTCAACTGGCCGTGATGCGGGCATCAAATACACCTACTCTACCGATACCGCTAACAACGATCCGGGCAGCGGTAAAATTAAGTTTCAATCCACCACGCTCTCTTCTATTAACTCTCTGCGCATTAGCGAGACCGATGCTGATAGCAATAGCGTTAGTGCTTTGATCCAAACCTGGGATGATAGCACCAACAGCTCCGCGAAAACTACCATTACCATGGTCAAAGATGGTGCTCCCGGCAACGTTTTAGTGCTGCAAGTTTCGGGCAACATTACCGATAACGGTACTTGGGATAGCTCAAGTGTTTCTTATGTGTCATCAAGCGGCTCGTTTGCAAATAACGATACTGTCAAAATCTTTTTTGCCCGGACTGGTGATACTGGGGCAACTGGAGCTACTGGACCAACCGGGGCCACCGGAGTTGGTGCGTCTGGCCCAACTGGAGCGACCGGTTCCGCCGGCGCCACCGGATCAGCTGGCGCTACCGGGCCGACTTTTGCTGGACTCTATGCGGCCCAATTGGCTGCGCGCCAGGCTGCCAATTCTGGCCTATATGTCTGTTCCGGTGGAGCCATATCGGCCAGTGGCACGGCTGGCAAACTTGATTTAGCTTCGGGAGTCGACTTTATGTCGACCACCGAACTAAATATTTCGGCCCAATCTGCAATTAATTGCTGTTCAAATGCTGATGGCACAAACCCGCTTTGGGCTATTCTAGAGGTAGATCCATCTGGCACTGCCCAACTTAATGTCGGTGCTCCAGCTTCAACCCCAGTCGTACCCGATTTATCAGCCTCACGCGTCCCGCACGCTTTCATCTACATTCCAGCCAATGCCACTGCTGTAGATGCTTTGCTGACGGTTAATAACGGCAACGCCAAGATAATCGATGCTCGTGAGCTCCGAACGGTTCACCATGCCAGAAATCTTGGCAATGCCAATACTGGCGCTACTACCGTTACCAACCCCACGTCGCTGCAATCGCTCCTCACCAACACTGTAACCATCCCGGCTCACTCAAGCAGTGTCGGCGACGTGTTTATAGTTGAAGCCTCCGGGCGTTACACCAACACTCAAAATGATTCGACCCTCCAACTTGAACTACTACTGGGCAGTGCACTGGTAGTTACCTACACCACCCCACTTTTAACCAAAAACGGCAACGGTCGACAGTGGACCTTGCGTGCTGTACTAGACGTTTCAAGCACTGGTGGCGGCCTTATCAGCGCCCAATTTCGCATCACACCCGCGAGCTCCACGATCGCAATGATTCAGATGTCAACTGGTGCGGGTACAAGTGGTGACGATGCCATCTATGGTGGCACCTTGGCGACGTTTAATTTTTCAACCGATCAAGACTTTGACCTAAAAGCCGCGATTAGTCCGACATCTTCGACCGCTACGGTCGGTGCCAGAGTCTTTAACGTCGTAAAGTATCCAACATAAGGTAGGTTGATGTGATAAAACAAATGATCTTAGTTGGAGACTCGCTAACCGCCGGGTTTGCTTTTAGCCATTCCATTGGCAGAGGCGGCCAAGGTTGTTGGGCCGAGCTGGTGGCAGAGAGATTAAGTAATATTTCCCAGCTCGGACCACTGATGAGTTCGGGTTACCGGGGTGTCTCTATCGGTATTATCGGTAGTAGTCCAGAGTGGGATTTTACACAAGGGAACCCGTGGACTGATGTAGTTTCGACTGATGCATTTGACGTGCTGCCTTACGGCAAAGCTCGTTACGGTAACACACCGTTTCAAATAGCCACCTACAACCGGCCATCGCAGTGGCGTACGCCAGTCGGTGTGGCTATCTACTACGTCGACTACTCTGGCGGTGGTGACTGGCAATACAGAATCGATAATGGCACCTGGACCAACATGGGTCAGAACTTAGCGCATGATAACAAGATTGCTAAGTTTTACGTTCCGACCGCTGTAAACTCGACAATTGACTTCCGTGGGTTCGACGGCGGCGCGCCAATTGGGTGCTTACCGGCTGGAGTCGAACTATTTTGGACCGACCCAACCGCACCAAATGCCCACGGGCTAATAATTCACAACATTGCTGTCGGTCAACAGAGGCTAGATGGCACCACTATAGCGACATCCGGCGACCGGCTGGCCTTTATTGATTCGGTCAAATTAGGTACCGGTTCGCCAATAGACAACTACCCCAATGCCGGCACTGTCATGATGCACATCAATGACGTCACTGCCTTCAACGATACGACCCGATGGGCCAATGATCTAACTATACTTTTTAACCGGGCCTCACCGTTTGGGCCGGTTGGCTTTATGAGTCCATGGGAGTGCGATGCAACTAGTGCTACCAACCAGAACAATTATCGCAACCAAACTAAAACGACGGCGGCTAGTCTGGGCGCTAAAGTTTATGACATCTACGATGCTTGGACCAGCAACGGTTGGGGCACAGGAGTAGGTACCCAAAATGCTGCGCTGACATCAATTGGTTATCTCAACGACGGCACGCACGAGTCTCAAGCCGGCCACTTGGATCTGGCCACTAGACTTTATTGGTGGTTTAGAACTCAGCTTTTATCTGGCATCACTGAACCATCGCTAAAAACTTACACTATTGAATCAACGAAGCTACTCGATGGAGTTGAAGTTGGTGGCAGCCACGGCTCGAAAGACGCCATCACCGGATTTAACACATCGGTACTCAGTCTCTCCGGCGAATCATTTGAAATCTAGTCAACTTGTCCCACACTTGCAAACCCCATATACTACTCTTTATATAGGAGAATCTGGTGGCACGATTACCTGAGCCTGGCTCAGACCATGAGGTCTGGGGACACGTCTTAAATGATTTTTTGAGTGTTTCGCATAACCCTGATGGCACCCTCAAAAACGATGGTGTAAATGCTCAACTAGCAAGTACTACCACTATCGATGCGGCTTCTGTTGGCGTAACTCCTCATGGTCAAATTACCGAAACCGATGCTCAGGCCGCTCTCGAAGGGCTGGATAAGCGCCTAACCAACTTGATGCAATTTACGCCCGATTATTTGCAGGATTTTGCCCTAGTTTATGATGACTTTTTTGGAGCTTCCACGACTAGCGGGACGATTGGTACACTAGGCTGGTCATCAAACCTGCTCAACCCCGGCACTGTTACGGCTGGCAATGTAGACTTAGCCAATACTCCAGGCTGGTATTCACTCAATACTGGTACGGTTTCTTCGGCTGGTTCATCGTCATTGCATTTTGGCTCGACAACTTTATCCAATCAACCTGTATTCATTTGTGAGATGCGATGTTCTATGCCAATGCTGAACGACTCAACCAATAAAGCCACCTGGCGCATTGGCCTGCACGACGGCAACACTGGCGCAAATCCAAATGATGGTTTCTATTTTGAATATACCGGCGCCTCTTCGACTGTTCACAGCGTAACGGTAGTCGCGGGCAGTCGGACTAACAAAGACACGGCTACACCCCCTGTCGCTAACTCATTTTCGAAATATAAAATCATCAGCGATGGTGGTGGGGCAGTTTACTTTTATATCAACGAGATTCTGGTAAGTACGCACACCACCTCGCTAGCCGCCTTTGGGAATAACTTTGGTCCATGTCTATCAATCACCAAAACCGCCGGGACAGGTGCGAGATCGCTAAGAGTTGACTACTTCTACCTGCTCTGGTCGGTCTCGCGATGACCAATGTCCTACTTGTCTTAGCCGATGATATGCGAGCAGACCTTCTGCCATATGCCCCATTTTTAAATGGCGTCCTCAGGCCTGGAGGCACTTACTTCTCAGATATGCAGTGTAATGTGCCGGTTTGTCAGGCGGCTCGGGCTGGCATTTTAACGGGCCAGTATGCACACCACAGCGCTAATGGGATCTATGCCAATAAAGACGGCAACATTCCTGACCCTAGTAATGACTCATTGCCAGTATGGCTGGGTCCGGTCATGGCCAAAAGAGGTATGTTTGGGAAATATTTATTGGGCGCTCAGTCAACCGTCCAACCGGGCTGGGACACTTGGAGAGTGATGGGTTTAAGTGAGCAAAATTCCTGGCCTGGTGGCTATAATGTTTATAACGGTACAAGCTCATTTTATCCAGACGAGCCTCAAATAACCTATCTTTCTGGCCAAGTTAAGGATTTTATAACTACTGCCCCCGAGCCCTGGTTTTGTTATTTTGCACCGACTAACCCACACGTTAATTTAACTTTCGAACAAAATCCGTTACCAACCACTATGACAAAATATGGCCACATTCGCTGGGATTTTGTGATACCCTCAGCCGCGGAGATGGCCTCGAAACCGTCGTGGATGCAAGCGCTATCAGTCCTAACCTTCCAGGGGCGCTCAGCTCTGCGCCAAGCTATTCGTCAGCAAATACGAGAAGTTCGAGATTTAGACGACGCCTTGTCAGGCATATATGCCACTCTGCAGACATCCGGCCGTTTGGCAGACACTGTAATCTTGTTTGCGACTGATAGCGGAGTCCATTTTGGCGAGCATAACTATGGCAGTACTAGCACCAGCGATAAAAATACCCCTTACGATGTGTCATCCCGAGTACCTGGCATTGGCTTTGGCCCAGGTTTTACTTCCGGTTCCACTGTGGATACCATGACAACCTTACAAGATTTAACCGCTACGATTGCAGCGATTTGTGGTGCCACCCCGACGGTTCCTCTGGACGGCATTGATCTTAGAACATTATTAACTAACCCCAATCCAAATCGTTCGATTCTTTATGAAAGAAAACGTGATAATAAATTCCCTGATTGCCAAGGCATTTTCACGCAAACCCGTAAGCTAATGCGCTACTCTGGTACTATACCGACAACAGGACAACCAGTGGCAGGCACGGATGTATTTGAGGCCTATGACCGCGATACCGATCCCGACGAATTAGTCAGCTGGGGCAATGATGGGGGTCGAATCGACGAGCGCAATACCCTGGAAGCTGAGCTCGACCAACTCTTGAGCTCATAAGTAAATAGTTACGCTTGGACGCCAGCGGTGTACAATCAAGGTAATGGTGGCAGATCAAAAATTTCGTTTTCACGTTGTTAACTTGCCTCACACGCAGACAACTTCGGATTACATTGCCTGTGCCTACACCCAGAAAGTAATTAAATTTTGCCGGATGATGAAAGACCTGGGGCATGAGGTATTCTTGTATGCCTCCGAGGAAAACGAAGCCCCTTGTGATGAGCTTATTACCATAGTCACCAAAGCTGAGCAGCGGGCATGGTTTGGGGAATATGACTATGAGCAGCGCTTTTTTAACATCGATTGGAACGAGACCCTGCCACACTGGGTGGTGCCAAATGCCAGGGCTATCGAAGAAATCAAAAAAAGGGCTAAAGCGCGCGACTTTGTTTGCATCATTGGCGGCGTTTGCCAAAAGCAAATCAGCGATGGCTTGCCTGAGCTGATGAGCGTGGAATACGGCATTGGCTACTACGGCGTTTACGCGCCTTTTCGGGTCTATGAAAGCTATGCCCAAATGCACTTTGTCCATGGCCAAAACCGCGATGATAATGGTCGTTTCTTTGATGCTGTGATTCCAAACTACTTTGACCCATCTGAATTCCCATTCCGGGAGAAAAAGGACGATTTTTTTCTTTTCGTTGGCCGGATGATTCAACGCAAAGGTCCGGAGATGGCGTCTGAAGCCGTGCGCAGGATCGGGGGTAAATTGGTTTTGGTGGGTCAGGGCGTCAATAAAATTGAAGGCAATAAAATTATTGCCGATGAACTAACGATAGAAGGGGATCATTTGCTGCACTTGGGCCACGCCGACATTCAGAAAAGAGGTGAGCTGATGAGTCGGGCTAAAGCTGTATTTCTAATGTCATATTACATTGAGCCCTTTGGCGGGACTTCGATCGAGCCGATGTTTTGCGGTACCCCTGTCATTACCACCGATTGGGGGGCTTTTCCGGAAAACATCATTCATGGTCAAGTCGGTTATCGGGCGCGGACTTTGGGTGAGGCCATTTGGGCAGCTAGTAATTTAGATAAACTAAAACCAGCCAAAGCCATCCGCAAATACGCCATCGATAACTTTAGTTTGGATCGGGTTAAATATTTATATCAAGCCTACTTCGAGCAGCTCTATACTATTTGGGATGAAAACGGCTGGTATTCCAATTGGGATAGCGGCATTGATCGCTATCAACGCGCTCACAAATTTTATCCGGCTTAAGCCCCAGGTCAGATCAGATTTGTTATAATAACATAAGCGGATTAGAGCAATCTGATAGTTCAAGTTACTCAAACAACCCACCCATCTAGCAGGGAAAAGGGGCCTGTTAAGACCATTTTTAGTAAGAAGTTTCACGCTTTTAATGCAATTTTGTTTTCGCTCCTCATGGCAGGAGTGGGTTTGTCTTTCATGGGTGCTAGCCGAGCTGCTACGATGTCCCCGCCAGGCTCAATCCCGGCTGACTGTTCGACCGATGTAACTAGCCCGGCGACGGCTGGCAACTCAAACACCAACCTCCAAGCCTGGTTCAACACGGTGCCTAATGGCTCTACGGTCAATCTGCCAGCCAATGCCTGCTATAACACTGAGTACCCCTTTTTAATCACCGGTCGATCTAATATCACCATCAATGGCAACAATGCCACCTTTGAGCAAAAAACTAATGGCAGTGGCCTAACTTACAGCGGCAAGGACGACGTCCGGACTCGCGGGAGCGTCAAGATCCAGGATAGTTCTAATATCACCATTAGCGGGCTGCAAATCAAAGGTACCCGAACCGGGGCCTATACCGGTTGCTATAATCCGAATCTCGAGGCCCAGCACGCCTTTAACATCAGCGGCAGTAGCGGCACAGTATTAACCAACGTAACGGTGCATGACGTCTGGGGAGATTTCCTGGAATTTGCCAATGGCAATGGCGGAGCCTTGAGCGCTAATTCGACCGTAAGCAATTCGAACTTTTCTGGGGCCGGGCGTCAGGGCATTGGACTAACTTGGACCGATGGCGTCAATATCACAGGCAGCAATTTTGATACCGTTTGCCGGACGGGGATTGATATTGAGCCGCTGGCTCCAAGTAGTGGCACGGTCCATAATGTTACCATTCAAAACACCACCTGGCACAACTTTAACTACGCTTGGTTCAGCGCCGGCGGCTCGAGCACAGCTGTTGGCAATATCACCATTAAAAACAACACTACTGATCGGATGAATGTTAGTGCTTCAACTCCAGCCGGCCCGACCCGTCGCAGTGGCTTCTACTTCACTGGCAACACCACTTCAAGCCCAGCTCGCAATGAAGGTTCCTATAGCTTCGATAACATCAATGACATCATTGTTCAAAGTAACGCTTATGTATCATCGGCGCCCGATCCTCAGGTCGGCGTTGAACTTTCAAACGTCACCAAAGCTCGGATAACGGCCAACAACGTCAATCAATCTACCCCCGGGGTACGGGTCAGAAACGCCGTTAGCGATGTGATTGTTCAGGGTAATACCTATGCTATTTCGGCCGGTAATCAGGGCTATCGGGCCATTTTAGCCACTTGCACCACGGCATCCGGTGCTTGCACCTACGCGCCCTATCCTAATACTGCCAGTGTCTACGAATGTAACAATACCTATCCGGGCTTGCCAGTGACCCCCTGTCCAACAGCTGCCCCGCCGCCGGTCGCGGGTGGCGGCGGTTCAACCCAAAATTCGACTAACGCCGGCAATTCGGCATCCGGGTCCTCTTCATCATCAGGTTCTAATAATCAAACCAGTTCTGCTCATGCCCCCCAAATCAATGGGTTGAGTGATTTGCCCGGTGCCATTATCACTGCTATTCGTAACCCGGCCGTGGCCAGGGCTTGGTTCGGTCGTTACTACAATTGGATCCGCCTGAGTTTGATCTTATTATTGATTGTCACACTGATGATGCCAATTTATGAACTGATGCGAAATCGGGATTTGCGCCAAACCTTAGCCGATCACTTCTCCGGCCTGATGCCTTGGGTTCATAGTCCGCAGCCGGCCGGCGCGGGGTCGGGGGCGCCATCGATGGCTGCACTACCTACTTCAGCTGATGAGACTTATTCACCAGGACAGGTTTTCCGGCCCAGCGGACCACCAGTTGATAGCAACCAGGATAATGATCAAATTTCTTAAATAGAAAAACCGAGCGGGGGATGAGTCTCTAGATCAGAGGACTCATCCCACCAACTCGGCTTCGTGTGCGCCGGCGCTAGCGTTAGACCGACGGCGGCTTCCTGGCGGGGACGAAAAGGCAGATCCCGACCAGAAGCATGATGACAGCGATCAGCGTCATGACTGCCAGCTGGTAGCCCGTGCCTGTGAAGGGAAGGGCCGGAGCCGGCGCATTGTGCCCCATCGTCAGGCAGGGATCCGTTGCCGGGATCATCGTGCCGTGGCAATCCTGGAGGCCAAAGGCGCTCGGTGGATCAGCGACGACGACGGTGGTGGTAGGCGGAGGGTCACCAATTGGCGGGGCAGACTCAGCCCAGGCCGGGGCGGCCATGAGCAGAGCAAAGGCGATTCCAAATGCAATGAGCAGTACCTTCATCTGATTACTCCTTACGAGCGGACAATGACGCGTACTGGTTAATTATAATACCATAAGAATTATAAAAATGCAATAGTATTTTAGATCTTATAGTGGTTCAAAGTAACCACTGTCGCGGGCGATATCCCAGTGGTTGGATAAAAAGTTGCTGGTAGCCGGATTAGAGTTGAAATAATCATTCTTTTGGCAGTCGAGATGGTTTTCGTTAGTCGCATCAGGGCAGTTGTAAACAATACTTCTACCATTATAGGCAGTATTGAATACCATGCTGCCGTCGGCGTAACACATGATGTCATGCTCATCGATGCAGTGATAGGCACCGCTGGAGTGTGGAGCATCAAGCTGGACAGCACCCAGTGTATGGAACAATTCGTGCAGTGGAGAATTCTGGTTGTTCCAACAGCCGGCTGCCACAAAAGCGTACATTGGATTAGACATTTGAGTCGCCATACTGATGGAGGTGTTATTGACGGCTATATCGCCTGTACCGCAGACTGGTGCGAAGGTACCATTGGCATATTCAGCGCTCATAGCAAAGTCGGCAAAGACAACGTATCGCCGATTAGTTCTAGTGAATCCAGCGTTTTTAATTGCATCCCAGAGCACGCTATAATTGCCACCGTTATATTGATCAACCGTGCTCTTCGGTATCATGACAGTTTGGAAAGTTGGGTAGCATTGGCTATTTTGGACCATTCGCATGGTCTCAGCTTTACCACTAGCAGCGCTATCATAAGTAATAGTTTTGTTCATCAGACTGGCGGTGTTGAGCATGGTCAGGGCCAAAGCGTCACGGCGGTTGGCTAGGCCTTGTTCGTAGGCATAAATGAACTGGACTCGTTTACCGGTGACGCCGTCACTGACACAATAAAAGCCCAGCTGTCCTGGAGATGGGCTAGCCAAGGCTGAATCTGCATGATAGCCAGTGGCGGCTTGGTCGAGTTTATTTAGCTCGCTATTAATATCGAGCCCAGCCGGAACAGGGTCAGGTCCGTGGGTACAGGCGTCAATCTGGCCTCTAGCGCTATCGACTTGTTTCAATCCAGGTGCATCACAAGGGCCGCCGGGGGTTGGACTTTTAAGACCTCTTAGGGTGATGCCTTTGGCCCGCAGCTTGGCTTGGGCAGCCTTGTCTAGGCCAGGGCCCATGGCGTGGCTGGCCACTATGGCAATAATGCCAGCAAGCGAAAGCACAACAGCAACGATTACGGTCTTGCGTAAATCAAAACGTCTCAGACTAAGTAGCGGTAGACGCTTTTTCTTGGAACTTTTTTTCTTGGCTGACATAAACAATTCTTTGATAAACCTTATGCTTAAAAGTACAAGTTATTCCTGATTTAATCAAGTGCGAAGCTGTTAATTTTGGGTGCTGCTCGATCGATTTCTAAAGTAGTGCCAGGCTGAGGGTAATAGCGATACCACTATCACAATAGCGATAATTGGCAGGATGTAGTGATCAATGTTGGGGATGGATTTTCCTAGAAAATAACCAAGTAAGCAGACGCTGGTTGTCCAAAATAGGGCGCCAACAATGTTATATAGGCTGAAGCGGCCGTAATCCATCTGACCAATCCCGGCTAGCGGCGGCACCAAGGTTCTAACCACCGGCACAAATCGACTAATAATCACGGCCTTGCCGCCATGGCGGCTGAAAAAGTGCTCTGCTTGATCAACTTGCTCCGGTTTCAGGTAGCTCGACTTCTTAAATAATTGCCGACCAAAACGGCGCCCAATGGCGTACCCAACACTATTACCCAAAACGGCAGCCACAAAGACAACGGTAATTAGTCCGGCAATGTTAACGGCGTGTTGCGAGGCCATAAATCCAGCCAAAAAGAGCAGACTATCGCCAGGTAGAACAATGCCTACTAGCAAGCCTGATTCAGCAAAAACCAAACCGAAAAGCCCCAAGTAACTAAAAGTCCGAATGAAAGCTTCGAGGTTAAACATTCTACTATTGTACGTCATCAAGGCAGCCCGAAGCTACCAAAATGCTTATGCCCTGGTACAATGAGTGATATGAAAGCCCGCAATCAGGCTGGATTTACGCTACTCGAATTGATCATTACCGCCACCGTGGCGGCGATCATCATCGTTGTCGTGATCGAAGGCTTCACGGGGATCGAACAGCTCAACCGAACGGCTCGCAACGTGACCATTGCCACCCAACTAGCCCAGCAGCAGATGGAGCAGATCCGGAATACGCCCTACAACAACATTGCCATTGGCACGACCGATATCTCGAGTATTTTGACGCCCTACCCATCGCTCGGCAACCCCCGTTCGGCCACCCAAATTGTAACGACCCTGGATGCGGCCGGCCTGAAACAGGTCGACATTAACATTAGTTATACGATTTATCATCGCACCAAACGGGTTCAAGTTTCGACCGAAGTTGCCAACATCGGAGTTAACAAGTGAGGACCGCTACCTTAAACCAAGGTGGCTTTACACTGCTCGAAGTTCTCATTGGTGTAGTAGTCTCTGTTTCATTAATGCTAGTTATCACCAACTTCATGGTTTTTAGCTTGCGCAAGGGTCAAGAGGAACAAACCAAAACCGATATTTTAAACAACACCAAACTGGCCGTGGAAACCGTGGCCAGAGTGGCCAAATCGGCCAAATCGGTCGAGGCAGCTAACTCTCAACCAGATAGCAATAGCCCCGGTGCTCCGGCCAATCTCTACAGTTGGTCGGCGGTGGCTGGCTCAGGCGCCACTCTGATACTCGCCATACCGGCTCACGATGCTAGTAACAACCTGATTTATAGCGATGGTTTGCACAATAATCTCTACACCAATGATTATATTTATTACCTCGATGCCTCGACCCACCGGCTTTATCGACGCATCATTGCCAACCAATCGGCGCCCGGCAACGCAGCCGTCACCACCTGTCCCCCAGCCATCGCCACCCCCAGCTGCCCGGCCGATGCTTTGACGGTCGAAGACGTCGCTAATTTAACTACCAGTTATTTCGATGCCAACAATAACCCGGTGGCTATCCCCACTGGCACCGAAGCGGTCGAAATGACCTTAACCCAGACTCGGTCCGTTTTGGGTAAAACTTACTCCAGCAGTTACACAACCTTAGCTAGTTTGAGGAACAAGTGATGAGAATCTTTAATTGGCAATCTCCAAATAAATCTAACCGCGGCGTGGAAGCTGGTTACCTCATGTTATTAATCGTAATTATGGGTGCGGTCTTCTTGGGACTGGTGGCAGCCGTGACTAGTTCAGCCGGCGTTAATCTTAAGACGTCAAGAACCAGTCTGGCCGGGTTTGACGCCCTATCGGTGGCCGAGGCCGGGGCTGATAACGCCATCTTCAATCTTAATAAAGACAATAGCTACATTGGCACTAATACAACCTGTCCGATAGCGACAGCTGGTTCTAACCCTTCGACCTTCTTCAGCGATAACGTTAAGGGCAAGGGCACGTTCGAAACTTGCATAACTAGTGGCACGATTCCTAATGAAAAGATTGTTTATTCGACTGGTAAAATCTACTTGCCGGCCTCAGCCGCCAAACCAATTGCTGTCCGCAAATTACGGATAGTGCTAATCGGCACTTTCACTGGTACCTACGGCGTCCAGACTGGACCAGGTGGCTTGATACTGTCGAACTCAGCCAACATTATCAATGGTGATGTCTACGTGGGCGGCAAGATTACCATGACAAACTACGCAACTATTGGTTCATCTGCCAACCCATTAAATGTTTCGGCGGCCTACTATTCTTGCCCGCAGCCAACCCCCGACGGTTCATATCCTAAACTATGCAACTCAGGTGAACCCATATCTATCTCCAATCAAGCTCACATTTTTGGGACAGTCAACGCTAATAATCAATCGAGTGGGGCTGGTATGAGTAATCCGGGTCTAGCGGCCACCTCGGGCGTCGCTAACAGCGTTTTGCCGGATTATGATCGGGGAGCCCAAAAAGCGGCTGTCTCATCAACTATATCGGCATCAGCCGCCAGCTGTCGCAACAATGAAACCAGAAGTTGGCCGGCCAACGTCCACATTACTGGTGGAAACGTCACAGTGGCTAACAACTGTGTAGTAACGGTTCAAGGCAACGTTTGGATTGATGGCAGCCTGACTCTGACCCAGAAAGGTATTGTGCAAGTCGATAATAGTGTTTCGACAACTCCCACCATCATGATTGATGGAGCCGGAGGGTTGAGCTTGGATAATCAAACTAGCATATCTAGTAATGCTAGTGCCATTGGTATTCAATTTATTACTTTTTGGGCTAACAGCGCTTGTTCGCCCGATTGCAGTAATTTGACTGGGTCAGGTTTGGGCAACTCCCAAGGAGTGGTCACTATCAATTTGGGTAATCAAGGCTTGAGCGCCGGCTCGATCGCTTACGCTCGCTGGAGCAAAGTCACAGTCGGCAATAGCGGTAGCATTGGCCAGGTTTTAGGCCAGACCATCGAATTCAATAACACTGGCAATATCACTTTTGGCAACATTAGCGGTGGGACGCCGGCTTACTCTTATGCGGTGCGCTATTATGAACAGATTTAGTCGATGCCATCGATAAAAGTACGTCATCTCCTAATCGCCGGTTTGTTAGCTTTCATATTTGGAGTTTTTGCCGCCAGCCAGAACGCCAACACAGCCAAGCAGTTGGCTAATCAGGTTTTGGCGTTGGATAACGCCGGTCAACCGGTGACCGATGCTCAAAATAATTTAGCGAATTATGTTCATTCTCATATGAATGCATCGATCAAACTGTTTTTGGCCGCAAGTTTCGACCGGGCGGGGGCAACGGGCGTTGTGACCTCGGACGGGCAAGTCTATCACGATGCTCAAGCCGCTTGTACTGCTCACACTTCGGCTGTAAATCAGGCCAAATGCGTCCAAGACTATGTAGCGGCGCATTCGACGGCCGGGTCTGCTACCATTACAACGCCCACGCCTGATAAAAGCGCTTATACCACGACATACACCTCGCCCAACTGGACGCCCGACTTTGCTGGCATCATGTTTATGCTTTCAGCTCTTGGTTTTGGCTTAGCTGCAATTCTGGGCTTCGCTCAAAGACAGGGCAACAAACATACAACTTAAGCTATACTAAAATAATGAGTCAGAGTCTCAGAAGAATCATTGTTCCAACCTGGGGCCAGGCCTTGGGCTGCCTGAGCATAAGTTTCCTGACCTTGGTTATTTTATACCGAGATCAAATCTGGCAGCGACTAACGGCTGGCGGTCTGGGTGGCATATTGATGCAAGTCGATTACAGCCAAACCCTGGCCGATGTGACTAATAGTTCACTTGTACATACGTTGGTGATTGTGTTGTTCTGGAGCGCCGTTGGGTTGGTGGCCTATACTGTCGTTTGGTCACTGGTCAACGTTGTTATCGAAGCTCGCAACGAGGTGGTCCTAGAAACCGAATACACTAATCACGGCGCTTTTTGGGGCCGGTTGAGGGTGCCAGCCATGCAATTGGGACTGGCTATTGCCATGATCGCAGGCCTTTTCATCAGTTCCAAGTTCATCGTGCCGTACTGGCTTGATCTAGTATCAACTGGTCTGGCGGCCTCGGCCATGTGGCTTTCGGTCAGTTATTTTGCCATAGCCGTGCTCGGCGGTGCTGTCAATCTCTACGGCCTACTGTTGCTTGGGCAATTAGTCTTTTGGGTGGCTTAAACTATTTCTTTTGGGAATCGTGAATAGCTGTTACAACTTTGCCATCGTTCTTTAGATTTTCCCAAAACAGAACCTGACTCTTAGCTACGTACATGACATCTTCCGGCCCGTGCAGTTCATTGCCCAACTTAGCTAAAGATAACTGCTGGGTTTGAGTCGAGTTGCTGCCAGCGGCTGGTTGAGATGGTTGAGTCTGGAGATAGTAAATATCGGTCAACTTAACGTAGCTGTCATCGGCCCGTGACAGTTTACCAAAGTAAACCTGACCATTAGTCAAAAATAAAGCTTGATACTGGCTTTTTTTAACGTCTCGACCGACTTGGCGGACAAAAAAGATTTTGATTCCCATAGCGGCAATGACCAGAATCGAAACAACGATCAACAATCCAATTAGAACTCGGTGGGCTAGAGCCGATCCGAAGTATCCGGTGCCGCGCTTACCCCCTGAGTGATTAGTAGTATCCATTAACGCAAGTCCCCATCATTAATCTGTCTTCGATTGTAGCCGAGTCACTTTAGAAGTGCAATCATACCGGTAATGGTATAATTTTTAGGAATGGAGAACAGGGTGAGCACACGGTTCTGGCGGATTTATCGCTATGCGGCTTATTTATTAGGGTTAGCCCTCCTAGTGGCGATGCCAGTTAGAGCAGCCGTTCTCTCTCAAGGCTATAAAACTGATCAAGCCTATGTGGCCGGAACGGTGGTAGGGCTAGATCCAACCGCTTCCGATACGGTTCAAGCCAGCAATACCGACAACCTCGATGAATTACTAGGTGTCGTTGTTACAACTGATAGCACCTTGCTAGCGGTTTCCAACGCTGGCAGCAACACCCAGGTTGTTACCAGCGGCACCACCGCTACCTTAGTTTCAACTTTGGGTGGCGACATTAAAAAAGGCGACCCTATTACCGCATCGGCCATTAGTGGTGTGGGCCAAAAGGCCAGTGCTGCCGGTCGGATCCTGGGTCTGGCTGAAGATGACTTTTCGGCCTCAAGTCCTGGAGCGGTGGAAAAGGAAGTTGATTCTAAAACTGGCAAAGTGAAGGTGTCGGTAGGGAGTATTCCAGTGTTAGTGTCGGTCGGATACTTTACACCTAAAGGTTCAAAATCGATTGTGCCGCAAGGAATTCAAAGTCTCAGCAACTATATTGCTGGGCGAGAAGTACCAACTTTTCGAATTATTGCAGCCATTATTTTGCTAGCGATCGGATTGGCCCTAGCCGCCATCATCCTTAGCAGTGCAGTCCGGAGCTCGATGTCCTCGATCGGTCGGAACCCGCTGGCCAAATCAGCTATCAATAATGGGCTACTGAAAGTTATCTTCCTAACCTTCCTGATTTTACTGGTTACGCTAGCTTCAGTATACTTTGTCGTAAGAGGATGAGGTGGGATGCAGTTAGTTAGCGCAAGTCTAATAGCAATACTGGCAATGGTGGCGGTTTGGGGTTGGATCCGAGCTTGGCGCCTGAGCCGAAGTCCAGCCAGGAGCCTGCTGGCCAAGGCCGAGCATGGTGATAGTTTAGCCAGCGTCGAAGCTGAGGCCACCGCCAGTATTGCTCGCTCGATTCAGCAAGCGACTGAGTTATTTCAAAAAAACCTGACCGTTCAAGCTCTCAAAATTAACGATGAACTTGAAACCATTGCCAAACAACGCTTGCATAAACAAATCCAAGATTTCAGTGCGGTCCTAGATGGACTGACCACCACTGCAACCGCTAGCGTCGGTCAGCTCCAAACCTTGGTCGAACAACGCCGCCAAGCCTTAGAGGCTGGTTTAGCGACCGAAATTGTCGATGAAAAACAACGCACCCTCAGTCGGTTTTACACTCGTCTTAACGATATCGTGGCCAGCTATATCATTGATAGCCTGGGCAATGATATTGATTTATCCGGCCAATTGCCCTTCGTACTTAAAACTCTAGAGGACAATAAGGCGTTAATAAAGCAGGATTTACTGAGTGACCATTAAACCTGACAGCGATTTTTCGTCCCCGGCCGATGTCCAGAATCTGATCATTCGCTTAGAAGAATGGCAGTCGCGGATGCGCCAAAGTGGCCTAAAGCAGCGCCTCCATATTGCTGATCAAGTTAAACCCGACCAGCATTTAGTTAAAGACCTAAGGCGCCTGGGAATAAGTCGCACAGTCGAGGATCAAGCCGGCTTAGATGAAGTCATAAGTTCGCTAAAAGCTTGGATCAAAACGGCCACCTTGATTCATCTAACTTTTTCGACCCCGCCATCGCCAGACCTAGAAAGCCAAGTGGCCGATTGGTTGCACAGCAACATTGATCCCCAAATTCTGGTCCAAATCCAGGTCGATGGCACCATTGCCGCCGGTTTTGTGATGCGAACCAAAAACCGGCTTTCGGCTTTTACCGCTAATCATGTTCTCTGGCAGAACCGGGTCTCGATTACTAACTTGCTGCAACATGTTCGATAGTTCCGAATTTACGACCTTAGTCAAAAAAGGCCAGCCGACTGGCGAAGTGGTGGGTGTTAATCGGTTTCTGGTAACCTTGATTGGCCTAGAAACCGCGCCAATCGGTGGGTTGATCCTATTCGAAAACGGCCAGCACGGGTTAGTCCGCGAAGTCGCCGAGGATCACGTCATTGTTCTTAACTTGGATAGCGAGA
>DATIHN010000014.1 GCA_035480635.1 Candidatus Saccharimonadales bacterium | reverse complement strand
GATGTAGTGTAGCTAGGCCGTAGCGCTCAGCCGCTTCTATAATGATGACACTAGCATTTGGCACATCCAGCCCTACTTCGATTAAACTAGTGGCTACCAATATGTCGATCTGGCCGCTGGCAAAATCGGCCATAATCTGGTTTTTGGCTTCGGACTTCATCCGGCCGTGGATTACAGTAATCCGGCGATGCCCCAGCGGACCTTGGCGCAGGCGCTGCGCTTCGGCCAGTACACTTTTGGCCCCTAAGACGTCGGAATCATTGATTAGAGGGCAGACCACATAAACTTGGCGGCCCTGGGTAATCTCAGTCTCAACCTGGGCGTAGACGCTCTGACGTTGGCCCTCGGAAATTACTTTGGTTTGGACCGGTATGCGCCCCGGCGGTAATTCATTAATGATCGAAATGTCTAAGTCACCGTAAACGGCAAGTGCTAGGGTTCTCGGTATCGGTGTGGCTGTCATAGTCAGTAAATGAGGTAAATAACCGGCCTTTTGTTTAAGTAATTGGCGCTGCTCAACCCCAAAACGATGCTGCTCGTCGATCACCACCAAACCAAGTCGCTGAAACTTCAGCTCATTCGTTAGCAAGGCTTGGGTGCCAACAACAATGTTAATTGAGCCATCGGCTAACTTAGTTTGGAGTTCTCGGCGTAGGCTTGTGGTCTGTCGCCCGGCCACCAAGGCTAGCCGATAGCCAAAGTGATCAAACAGTGGCGCTAGATTTTTGGCGTGTTGATTGGCTAGAACCTCGGTCGGCACCATGATGGCAGTTTGATAGCCATTGGCAGAAGCCATTAAGGCTGCAAGCGCCGCCACCACAGTTTTACCGCTACCGACGTCGCCTTCCAGCAAACGGTGCATCGGGCTGTCTTTGGCTAAATCTTTAAGCACTGCCCAGGCTGCCAAGCGCTGGGCGTCGGTCAACTTAAAGCCTAATTTCTGAACGAAACTTTGGGCTAGGGCTTGGTCGAAAGCGATTGATTGGGCTGGTTCAGCCGCCATCTCTGATTTAATAATTAGTCCGCAAGCCATGATAAAGAAGAGTTCTTCGAAGGCTAGGCGATGACGAGCCGAAATTAACTGCTTGGTTGATTCCGGCTGATGCAGGGTTTGGATCGCCACCTTAAAATCAATTAATTTGTAATCTTCTCGAATTGATGGTGGTAAATCATCACTCAGCTGGTTGACTAATGGCAGGATTTGGCCAATTAGTTGGGTCAGTTGTCTAGAAGTGATGCCTTGAGTTTCCGGATAAATCGGCACAATCTTGGCCTGAGCCAGTTCGCTAGTAAATTCGATGGTTGGTGCCTGTAAGGCAAAATCGTTGTTTCGAAATTCCAGTTTACCCGAAAGCACTACCGGTGTACCGGGGACTAGTTTAGCTTTTAGGTAGGGCTGATTGAACCAGATGGCCTTAATTGAACCACTATCGTCGCTGATAACTGCTTCTAAAATGTGTAATTTGCGCGTCCGGGCCCATCGGGCCGCTACTTGTTCGATTTTGCCGCCGATGGAGACTAGGCCTGGTTTCATGGCACTAATTTTGGCGATCTGAGAGTAGTCTTCCCAACGGAATGGGAAATGTAATAGCAAATCACGGGCATCTTCGATGCCCAAACGGTGGAGTTTTTCGCCTAAAGCTGCGCCGACACCTTTGAGCTCGGTGACCGGCGTGCCCAGCCCCAGCTCAGACATTTATTTCAGCCGGGCGGACCGCAACTTACCAACCTGAACCACGTCACCCGATTTGAAGTTGTGTTTGGCCTCAGACACTCGTTGGCCGTTGATACGTACGCCCCCTTGCACAATCACGCGCTTAGCTTCAGATTTAGTTTGACTCAAGCCTAGCTCTACTAGCATCGTAGCCACGTCCTGGTCTCCGGTGCTAACTTCAACTTCTACTATATTTTGCGGCAACTCTTTGTGGCGAAAAACCCGATCAAAATCGACCTCAGCGGCTAGAGCCGCCTCTTCACCGTGGTAGATAGTGACAATCTCCCGCGCTAGCGAGGCCTTGGCATCACGTGGGTTTGCGCCCTCAGCTAGGGTTTTGGTGAGTTGCTCAAGTACTGGTTGATCAATATCGGTACATAGTTCGTAATAGGGCACAATCAGGTTATCTGGGATGCTCATGATTTTACCGTACATATCGCTCGCGGCATCGGTGATGCCAATGTAGTTACCTAGGCTTTTGCTCATTTTTTGCGAACCGTCGGTCCCAACTAATAACTTACCCATCACCACCTGCTGGGCTGGCTGCCCCATTTTTTTCTGCAGGGCCCGGCCAGCTAACATATTAAAGCGCTGATCGGTACCGCCAAATTCAACATCAGCTTTTAGTACCACCGAATCATAAGCCACCATCAGCGGGTAGATTAATTCGTGCAGGCCAAGGTCTGAACCAGCATCTAAGCGATTTTTGAAGTCTTCACGCTCGATCAACTGGGCGACGGTAAAGTTGCTGGCCAGTTCGAGCAGTTTGGCTAATGATAAATCGTCTAACCATTCACTATTGCGCCTAATTTCAGCTTTATCGACATCCAAAATTTTATTGACTTGCTCCAAGTAGGTCTTGGCATTGCGCTCGACCTCATCGCGATCGATGACCGGGCGGGTCTTGTTCTTACCCGATGGGTCCCCAATCAGAGCGGTAGTATCACCAATTAGAAAGATGACCGTGTGGCCGAGTTTTTGCAGCCTAGCCAAACAGCGCAAAATGACCGTATGGCCCAAATGAATATCGGGGCTCGACGGGTCAACGCCAAACTTTAGACGTAATGGTTTAGTGCCGGCCAGGAGCTTTTCTAGCTGCTTTTGATCGATGATCTCCTCGATGCCGCGCCATAGTGATTCTTTCATAACAAAAACTATAGCACACCAGAACGAGCCAGCTTTCACTTGGGTGCTGGCATTGGTATAATAGCGCAAGAGGAATTATAAGAATCTATGGCTAAAGCCAAACCTAGGCGCGTTACCTCTGCCAAAAACTCGAAAGCTAAAATTTCGAACCGGTGGCAGAAGTTTTTAGTCTCACTCAAGCCAGCTAATCTTAAAGCCTACTGGTTCAGTCACCAGGGTCGCATGATGGCTGCAAAAATCGCGGGCATCGGTTTTTTGATGGTGGTGCTATTGATTTTGTTTGTGGCCAAAGACCTGCCAAGCCCCAGCAAGATCAACGCTAAAGTTGGGGCCCAAACGACCCGCTTTTATGATCGCAGCGGCAATACCGTGCTCTACGAAGTTCACGGGGACGTCAATCGAACGGTTATCGACTTTAACGCCATGCCCGATAACGTTAAACACGCTACAGTTGCCCTGGAAGATAAAAACTTTTACCACCACGGCGCTTTTTCGAGCCTAAGCATCTTAAGAGCCGCTTTTGTTGATCTCTTCCATCGCGGTAGCGGGTTGCAAGGCGGCTCCACTATCACTCAGCAGTACGTCAAAAACGCCTTATTAACTAACCAGCAATCCGTCATTCGAAAAGCCAAGGAATTAATTCTCTCAATTGAAATCGAGCAACTTTATAAAAAAGACGATATCTTAAAGCTGTACCTAAATGAAATTCCCTACGGCACCCAAGCCTATGGCATCCAGGCGGCCGCTAAAACCTATTTCGGTAAAGACGCCAAGGATTTGACCCTGCCAGAGGCAGCTTTGCTGGCCGCCATTCCCCAGGCCCCGAGTTATTATTCGCCCTACGGTGACCACGTCGATGCGCTGATCGCTAGGCAGCACATGGTCCTAGACGAGATGGCCGACCAGGGCTACATCACCGCCCAGCAGGCCGAAGAAGCCAAGGCCGTTGATGTTTTGGCCGAGATCCCCAAAATACCCAGAACTTACGCTAATGTGACGGCACCGTTCTTTGTTAAATACGTCGAAGCCCAATTAGATGAGCAGCTCGGCAACCAACTGGTCGACTCTGGTGGACTCAAGGTCATCACCACCCTTGATTTGACCAAGCAGAGCCAGGCCGAACAGGCCGTGGCCAAGAACATGGCCAACGTTAAACGCTTGGGCGGTTCGAACGCTGCCCTAGTCGCCGATGACGTTAAGACCGGTCAAGTCCTGGCTTGGGTGGGTGGCAGCGATTTCAGCACCAGCCAAGTCGATGTGGCCAACAGCTTGCGCCAGCCTGGATCGAGCTTTAAGCCGTTTGTTTATTCGACGCTCTTTAGTAAAAAAACTGATGCCACCTGGGGGCCAGGCTCGACCCTCTATGACGTTAAAACCGACTTTGGTGGTGGCTACGTGCCCCATAACTATTGTAATTGTAATTATGGAGTCGTCTCGATCCGAGAGGCCTTGGGCAACTCGCTTAACATCCCGGCCGTTAAAGCTCTCTACTTAGCCGGTGTTAGTGATTCAATCAAGACTGCGACAGACTTAGGAATTTCAACGCTCAACCAGGATCCCAGCCATTATGGGCTCAGCCTGGTGCTTGGTTCGGGCGAAGTTACGCTGGCCGATATGGCCAGTGCCTATAGTGGTTTTGCCACCGGTGGGACTCACGTCGATCAAGTTTCGGTCATCAAAATTACCGATCCCAAAGGCAAAACCTTGGTCGATAACTCTAAAACTCCAACTCCCAAAAAAGTCTTAGACCCCCAAGCGGTTTACGAACTCAACAGCATTTTGAGCGATGCCGGGGCCCGCACCCGAACCTTTGGTTCCAATTTCTCCGCTCTAATTATCCCAGGTAAAACCACAGCCGTTAAAACCGGTACGACCGAAAATTATCGCGATGCTTGGACCATTGGCTACACTCAATCAACCGTGGCTGGCGTTTGGGCTGGTAATAACGACGGCCACACCATGTCGGGCGGTTCGGCAGCAGTGGCGGCCCCAATTTGGCATGACTTTATGATCAATGCCATCAAAGACGAACCCAACCAGCCCTTCGTTAAACCAGCTGGGATCAAAGATGTCACCATCGATGCTATCACCGGGCGCGAAAAAACTGACAGCACCAAACAAGCCAGAACCGATATTTTCGCTAGCTGGTATCAGGCCCCGGCCGCCTCACACTCGCAAAGTGCCCAGGTTGATTCGGTCAGCGGTAAGTTAGCTACGGCCTGCACACCCCAAGCCGCTATTCACACCGTCTACTCCAATGCCATGCAAGCTGAGATCCCACCGGCCGATCCGGCCTTTGGGCGTTGGAACGCACCGGTTCAGGCCTTGGCTGCACAACTAGGCTACACCGGCGGCGCTTTACCGACTGATTCCGATAATGTCCACAGCTGTAGCGACACTCATCCATCCATCACTAACTTTAGCGTCGTGGGCACCGGCCCCTACACCATATCTGGGTCTTGGTCCTCCGGCACCTTCCCAGTCAATAAAGTTGACTTTTACTTTGATGATCAACTAATTTCAACTCAAAGCGTCAACGGCAGTGGTTCTTATAGTTTTGGTTACTCAGCTCCATCTAGCGGTTCGCACACTTTTAAAATGGTGGTGACAGATACGGCTCTCTATAGCGACGAACAAACTAAAACCATGAACGTGACTTCGGGCGGGTCGTTTTCCAATCAAACGCCGGCCGATGGCACTCATAAGAGCGCTGGTCTTATCGTGTTTAACTGGGATAACTATCCAGGAGCCAACAATTATAAATTAATTGTTGGCCCGACAACCTATCCCACCGCCGGAAGCTCAGACAGTATTGTCCTGCCACCGGGAACATATAGTTGGCATGCCGATGCCTATCAAGGTTCGAATAAATTAGGATCGACCTCGCCGTACACTCTAATTGTTACGCCTTAATATTATGTGGCTATTTGGCTCCCTTGGGTTTGGCTGGTTTGCTGGCGAAATCTGATTTTGATTGGGGGCTTAACTCGTCAATTGGCTGCTTCGGTATAGCAAAGATCATTTTGCCGGCTACGGTCTGAAAAACGCGGGTAACTTCCGTCATCACTTCTTGGCCGATCAACTTATCGCCCTGTTCTACTACAATCATGGTGCCGTCCGGCAGGTAGCCGACGCCCTGATCGCGTTCTTTACCGGCTTGGACGATTTTGACAGCCATTTCCTCGCCCGGTAGTACCACCGGTCGAATGGCGTTGGCTAGTTCGTTGATATTTAGGACCCGTACCCCTTCGATTTGGGCCACGCGATTCAAATTGTAATCAGTTGTCAGCACATCGGCTCCAATTTGCTTGGCTAGGGCTATGAGCTTAGCATCAACCTCTTTGACACCGGCCACATCGGCGTCGGAAATTTCAACTATCAGGCCCTCTATGGCTTGGAGTTCATTTAACACTTCCAAACCTCTT
>DATIHN010000013.1 GCA_035480635.1 Candidatus Saccharimonadales bacterium | reverse complement strand
GCACTGGTCATTTTAATCATGTCCCCCGGCTGAATGTCGCTGGCTGAAACAGCTTTGGTGGCAGCCTCAGCCGTCAGCCTGGCCACGTTAGTAATGTGCCGAGGTTTACGCTTAAATAAACGCGAGACTTCCGCAATCGTGATTTGATCTGGCAATGCAGCCAAAGTTTGCTGGCTTACTCCGGCTTCCTGCCAAGACGGTTTTTGACTGGCCTCGATGATATCAGTCTTAGGCGCAAACAAATGTTCAGCTAGATCCTGATCTGTTAGATCTCGAACCAGACGTTCGAGGATGTGGTAGGCTAGCGCTGAACAGTCGACGCCCAAACCATGCTGCTTCATCAGGCTACGATAGTCATCTCCAGTCCGTGGCAGCTGGTCGATTTTGGCTACAATATCGAGTAAGGCACTTCGGAGCTCGGTTGGAGTACCCTTCCCGGCCAGTGGAGCATCAAGATGATAGGGCGGTTTGGCCCAGTTAATCCAATACGGAGTCCAGAATTTAACGTCGTTAAGGCTTAAGTGGTACTCCTCTGTAGCTTTGGTTAGAATATCCGAAGCACTGGCCATCTTAGCTCCGATTCTCGATAGCAGCTTTGAGATGGCCAATGAAGACATCGACTTCGACGCCACTGCCAAATTCCTCCAGCCCGTTGCGGGCCCTAGGCTTTAGCCGTTGGCGCTTGAGTTCATCCGGACCAATCACCACGCTATAGGGCACTTTCATGAGTTCAGCGTTACGAACCTTTTTGCCGACTGACTCTTGCGAAAGATCAGTACCGACTCGGACATCAAGCTGGCTCAATTCTTGCCGCAGTAATTCAACGTATTCAGTCACTTCCTTAGTATCATTCAAAGCGATTAGCCGAACCTGTTCAGGCGCCAGCCATATTGGAAAGGCACCGGCGTAATGCTCAATTAAGAGCATAACGAAGCGTTCGAACGAGCCCAAAATGGCTCGATGGATCATAACCGGTGTTTTGGCGCTCCCATCGCTATCGGTGTAGGTTAGCTCGAAGCGCTTGGGCATGGCAAAGTCTAGCTGGATGGTAGCAAGTTGTGTTTCGCGACCAAGCGCGTCTTTGAACATAAAGTCCAGCTTGGGTCCGTAGATGGCGGCCTCACCCTCCATCCGCTTGGCATCTAGTTTGAAGGTTTTTGAGACTTCCGCCAGGGTGGCTTCGGCCTGATCCCAATCACTCGGCTCGCCAATGTAGCGGCTATGATCTAGAGCATCTCGGACTGATAGCGAGACCCAATGATCACCCCACAGACCTAATTGCTGGTAAAAACTCTTGATGATTTGGATGATGATAGCTGCTTCATCTTTGATCTGATCAACCATGCAAAAAACATGTCCGTCGTCGACGGTGAAACCCCGAGTCCGAGAAAGCCCACCGATTTGACCAGGTTTTTCGTCGCGGTACTGCATAGTTTGCTCGACGTAACGCAATGGCAAATCGCGGTAGCTTCTGGGTTGCGCCGCGTAAATTTGAGTGTGATGGGGGCAGTTAACTGGTTTGAGCACAAATTCTTGATTGTAATGGCTCTTGACGCGGAAGAGTTCCTCTTCGAACTTATCGGCATGACCAGAGATTTTATAGAGATCGAGCTTGGCCAGATGTGGTATCGACACCTTTTGCATCGAGTGCTCCCGGCTGACATCGTCTAGAGCTTGTTTTAACTGATCGATAATAATGGTACCTCTGGGAGTATAGAGTGGCAGGCCAGCCCCAACTAGATCCGAAAAGGTAAATAGGTCCAGCTCTTTACCCAGCTTGCGATGATCTCGCCGTTCGGCCTCCGCCAGCATATCGAAGTATTTATCTAGCTCGTTTTGGTTGTCAAAGGCTACCCCATAGATCCGCTGCAGTTGCGGATTCTTTTCATCACCTCGCCAATAGACGCCGGCCACTTTTGTAAGCTTAAATTTACCGACCTTACCGGTTGATTTCAGGTGTGGACCGCGGCAGAGATCCTCAAAGTCACCATGTTTGTAAATTGATACTGTTGTAATTTTTGCATCACTTGCTGCTACTCCTAACTGTTCACGATCAATTTCTTTGGCCAAAGTGGTGCCGTGTTTTTTTAAGTCTTCTAGCAAACTAACCTTATAAGTCTGACGACTTTTTTTGAACTGAACGATCGCTTCAGCAATTGGCAACTCAATACGTTCAAATGGCAGGTCTTGAGCGATGATTTTATGCATTTGGTCCGATATGGCCTCTAAGTCGTCGGGATTTATGGGGCGAGCAATGTCGATGTCATAATAAAAGCCATTTTCAATCACCGGACCCACCCCAAACTTGGCCTCGGGCCATAGTTGTTGGATGGCACTGGCCATAATGTGAGCCAGCGAATGGCGCATGGCATGCAAGTTTTCGTCTTTGGATTGGGCCACAAACTCCTCCTTAAACAACAAACGCACCGATAATCAGCGCGTTTGGATCCGGCAGCTGCCGGATGGTTCCACCAAACTTTCCGCCTTCGGCGGACTCTCTTGGGCTGATGTCCGCCATCAGCTAGCGGGACTCCTCGGTTGGTTAGGCCGACTCAACGTCCTATTCAACTGTTACTAATATAGCACCCGGACCCTGTTATCGAAACCCGCAGCTTAAACCAGCGCAGCGTTTGAGCTGCGGAAAGCGAGGCTTTGGGCGTAAATTGGAGCTTTTTTACAAAAAAAGCGCAAATTGAAGCGCAAAACGAGTTGGTGGTCGCTGCAGGGTTCGAACCTGCGACCTCACGGATGTGAACCGTGCGCTCTAACCAGCTGAGCTAAGCGACCGCGCAGCGGTCATACCGAATTAATATGAATATACCGAAGTTTAAACCAGCGCAGCGTTTGAACTTCGGATAGCGAGGCTTTGGGCACAAGCTGGAGTTAGGCAATGCCGAATGCAAGCTGAAGCCCAAAACGAGCTGGTGGGCCCTACAGGACTCGAACCTGTGACCTCTTCCACGTCAAGGAAGCGCTCTAGCCAACTGAGCTAAGAGCCCACATCACCACTTTTCAACCAAGAAACTATAGCTTAATAACCACTCTTATTCAAGTTGGAGGGCTAAAGGTTTGACAGACCTAATTTGATCCAGCAGAATTGATCCGTCCATCTGAGGTGACTACAAGCAAGGTGGTGTACATGTCACAACCGCTCGTCGGTATCATCATGGGTAGCGACTCCGATCTACCCATGTTCAAAGACGGCATCGACATCCTTAAAGAATTCGGGGTATCACACGAAGTCCGGGTGATCTCCGCCCATCGCACGCCTGATGCCATGTATGGCTACGCCCGTGATGCACGTAAGCGTGGGCTTAAGGTCATCATCGCCGGGGCTGGTGGGGCTGCTCACTTGCCCGGCATGACTGCGGCAATGACACCGTTGCCGGTCATTGGAGTACCGCGGGCGCTCGACAACCTGCAAGGAATCGACTCCCTGCTCTCCATAGTCCAGATGCCTGGTGGTATCCCGGTGGCAACTGTCGCGATCGGCAACTCCAAGAACGCTGCGCTACTGGCTATCCGCATTCTGGGTGTTGGCGATGAGGATCTACTCGATGAAATGCAGCATTACCAGAATGCCATGGACGAGACAGTGCTTGCTAAGGACATCAAGGTCCGCAGCGAACACGGTTTCAAGAGTGAGGCATGATGCCTTCGCCCATCCACACAGGCAAAGTTCGAGACACCTACCGAGCACCCGACCCCGACCACCTAATCATGGTGGCCAGCGACCGCATCAGCGTCTTCGACGTTGTGTTGGACCGGCCAGTGCGGGGTAAAGGTTGGGTACTAACACACCTGACAGAGCATTGGCTCAGACACACACCAGTAGCTGAGCTGGCCCCAAACCATCTTGTGACAACGGACCCCAACCAGCTACCTGGTTGGGCCCATGAGTTTTCTGGTCGAGCCATGCTGGTACGCCGGGCCGAGATGCTGCCAGCTGAGTTCATCGTCCGTGGCTACTTGACCGGCTCCGGGCTTAAGGATTACCGGCGGACCGGTGCGATTAGTGGCGTGGACTTACCAGATGGGCTGGTGGAGATGTCACACTTTCCCGAAGCGATCTTTACACCATCCACCAAGGCAACGGAAGGTCACGACACCAACATCACCTTCGATGAGCTGATCGATCTTCTTGGTGATCGCGGGTTGGCCGAAAGAGCCAGGCAGCTGGCTCTGGCTGTTTACTACGCCGGTGCTGCCTACGCCCTTGAACGGGGTATCATCCTGATCGATACAAAGTTCGAATTCGGGCTAATCGACGGCGAGTTGACCATCTGCGACGAGGTACTGACACCCGATTCGTCGCGCTATACACGAGTCAGCGACTACCAGGCGGGGCAACCGCCCGTCTCGCTCGACAAGCAGCGGGTGCGCGACCACTACGAACGGCTCGGGTGGAACAAGCAGCCGCCAGCTCCCCCACTTCCTGAGAAGGTCGCACTCGAGACCAGCGACCTCTACTGGCAAATCGACAGGTTGTTGACCGATTGAAATAGGCCGGGATGGACACCATCCCGGCCTTTGCATTGCCCTCAGGCTTGCAGCGCTAGCGGCATAAAGATAGGCTTAAGTTAGTCGAAGTTCCAAATGAGGTGTAAGGAAACTATGCTGACTCGTCAGATTGCTGAAAAAATTCAGCTGAAGGTGGCCAGTCTGGTTAACCAGCCATTGAGCGTGGTCGATCCGGACGGTACTGTTCTGTCGAGCAACAACCCGAGTGTTGATGAATCGCTGCACTTGAGCACAGCCCCCTGGGCCATCAAATTCCGCTACGGCGGCAAAGTTGTGGGCTACGTCGTACTAGCCGCTGAACTGCCCAACCATGCCGAAATCGCGCCGTTGATATGTTCGATTGCGGAGCTAGTTATGCACCAATCGATTTTGATTGAAACCATCCCCCACCAGGAGGAACGACTAGATAAATTTATCTATGACCTGCTCAATACTGCTAATGATCCGGCCTTGATCGAAGCCGAAGCTAGGTTGTTTGAAATTGATTTGGATCGGCCCCGCATTGCGCTGGTTATATCAATTGAAGATCCGACGCTCACGGCCAGCCAGCGCATCCCCTCCACTGATCGTGAAATTCGAATTGGCCGCTATCGCTCTGGAATCGCCCGGGCCCTTAATTCCTACTACACCTCCAGCCGCGACAACATCGTGGCCTACCTCGGCCAAAACAATTTTTGCGTCTTAAAAGATTTGGTTAATGGCGATTCGCAATTGGAAGAGCATCTGGAGCATTTTAAAAAGTCGATCAATATCATCTACGGCATCATTAAGGGCGAGATGAAGCTAACCACTACAATTGGCATTGGTAATTACCACCCTGGGACCCAAGGGTTGAGGCGCAGCTACCAAGAGGCCCTGAATGCCTTAGAGCTGGGCACTCAAATGTGGGATCGCGACAAGGTTTATCACATCGATGACTTCGGCGTGGTGGCACCATTGCTTTCAGGCGTTGATGAACAAAATATTTACTTCAGCCGTGAATTACTCGATAAACTAGGCGAAAACACCGAGATGATTCAAACTTTGGAAACTTTCTTTAGTCTGGATATGAGTCTAACTAAAACCGCCGATACTTTAGGCATACACCGCAACACCTTGGTTTATCGCTTGGATCGGATCAAAGAAGCTCTGAGCCTAGACCCAAGGGTTTTCGATGACGCCGTCCAAATCAAGCTAGCCATTCTATTCAACAAATTCATCGAGGGTGAATATGCGCATTAACCGGGAATTAGCTGAGCAAATCAGAGCCAAGGCCCAAAGTATTTTGATTCGTGACGTCATTGTAACTGACGCCAGCGGGCAGATTATGGCTGGCGGTGAAACACCCAGCGGCTTTTCGGTCGAGGCCTTCCGGGCTAGCCAAGAGGGCCACAGCGTGACGGCCGATGATGGTTTGGTAAGAGTTCATTGGAGCCCATTTGTTTATGAGGATCAAACGGTTGGCGTTTTCGGAATCACTGCTAGTGCCAGTGATCAGATTACACCGGAGGCCGTGAGTTTGTTGCAAGGCTTGGCCGAGGTCATCGTTAATCAATATCTCTTAATTGATCGGGTTCATTCTAGTGAGGTGGTTAAAGCTACTTTTATTCGCGAATTACTGCAAGCCCCAACCATTAATCCTGAAGAAATCTACCGCCAGGCCGACATTATGCAGCTGACCCTGCGCAGTGCCCAAGCTGTCATGCTGTTTTCGCTCAAAGGTTTCGAAAAGCGTTTGATGATGGATGCCGGACATTTGTCTCAGGAGGAGCAGCGCCTCCAAATTGTGCGAGCTACCGAGATGATCGATGAGCGCATCAAGGCCAGTTTCCAGAATTATCAGGACAACATTGTGGCCTATGCCGATAACGACACCTTTATTTTGTTAAAAGGGATTGGCGGCGAAAACCTCAATACCCTCAATACCATTCGTTTCTTGAAGGAAAAGGCTGACTACTTATTTAATACGTTGTCGGAAATACATCAAAAGTCTTTGATCACTGTGGGCGTGGGCCAATATTATCCCGATCTTGGGGGCCTACGCAAAAGTTATCAGGATGCCCAGTTAGCCCTTAGCGTCGGTCTAAAAGTCTGGGGACCGGGCCGGATTTATCACATTAAAGAGGTTGGTATGTATGTGACGCTCGCCAATGTTAATGCAGAACGTAAGGCTGAACTGGCTCATCAAATCCTCAATCCCCTGGTTAAAAACCAGCAACTGTTTTCGACTGTTCAGATGTTCTTAAACAACAATCTAAACCTGACGGAGGCGGCGGCTAAGCTCCATGTTCACCGCAATACGCTGATCTATCGGCTGGATAAAACCAAGAAGCTGATCAATCTCGATCCCCGCCACTTTGATGATGCCTTGCAGATCAAACTGGGGCTGATGTTCTACCAAGGCAGCCCGGCCGAGGTTTAAGGCCGGTTTTTAGTGATTAGATTCATTTGGGCAAAACCGTCCAATTGCCTTTTACCCTCTTTAGTCTCAGGTTTCTCTTAAGTCCTGCCAGGGTTGTGTAGCTAATTTCGGCATTTCGATACCCGCCCATTAACCATTTGAAGTCTTTAATAGGATTATTTTCGTAAGCCGCCGCAAAGGTTTTTAGTTCAGTCTCTACTTCTAGCGTTGCATTGGTAGTTATCATCTCGCCTTTCTTAATGAGCCTTGTAGCATAATCGCACATCTTTTTAAGATCTTGCCGCGTATTTGGATCAGCCGAGTGGTTAACATACCTAGCTGGTGGCGGATAAAGATAAATTTTACCCCAATAAGAGTGTGTAAACTTGTGCTCGCTAGCTGGCAACGCATCAAAATCCTTTTGGGAAAGTTCTTTAAGTTTATATGCCATCACCACTTCGCCCTCGGCAAAGTCTCTATTTGCATATACTCCTTTACCGCTCAACTTCCCTTTGCCAATCATTAGATTTTGCATGCCGTAAGTATATCAAAATCAGTCTTGACAGTTCGGTGTTTGTTCGGTATCTTAGGGAGTGTAAATAACATTAAGGGGCCCAAACTAAACTACATTGTCAGTTTGGGACACATAGGGGGATGTATGTCTACATCAATCAAACAATTAAACATTTACTTGAGCGCTCGTAAGCTAGAAGACGCTGTGGTGACTCTAGCCGAAGCTCTGCCAGAGGAGCAATCTTACCCGCTGGGCGATGATCTCAGACGTGCGGCTACGGCTGTCGCCCACCACATCTATCAAGCTCACCACTATTACAGCTACGGGATGAAGATGGAGGCGCTGCACCAAGCTAGGGTCGAAGCCGAAAAGACTCAAAGTTTGCTCGATTCAGTTGAGGCTGGCAAGTTCGCTAAAACCAGCCAGTTGCGGGAGGACTACACCACGGTCATCAAACAAAGTTGGGGTCTAATTAAGTACTTCAAGACTCGCCAAGCCGAAAAGCTGGCCAAAAGCGAGGTTAAAGCCAAAGAGGAGCTAGCCCAAGCCGCTTAGCTCCCGTGGGAGGGGTATGCGCGAAAAGCTAAACGATCAAGTCGAGGTCCTAGCCTCTTTCAAATCTGGGCCTAGAGGCACTATCAAAGTCATACCCCACCTCATGAATTGGCGCGCTCAGCGCTACCCGCTGGACAAGATGGGTCTCTACCACCCAGAGCGGCGGGGCAATAAACGGATCCACATCTTTAGCTTTTCGTCTGGGCCAACGGCCTTTCGTTTGGAACTTGATCCGGAAACCCTAGCCTGGACCCTGGTGGAGGTCTTCTATGGAACTTAGGCACAACCAGGCTCCGCCGGAGATCATGCACATCGACCTCAACTCGGCCTTTGCCATGACGGAGCAGCAGGCCAACCCGCTGCTTCGCGGCAAGCCGGTCGGGGTAACTAATCGACTCAATGACTACGCCATTTGCATCACCGCTTCGTACGAGGCCCGAGCCTTGGGCATCAATATTGGCACCAGGGCCCGGGAGGCCAAACAGTTGGCAGCCGATTTTGTGATGATCGAAAGTGATCCGGCCAAGTACCAATACATTCACCGCTTGATGCGGGAGATTTTTGAAAGCTATTCGCCAGTGGCCTACATGAAATCGGTCGATGAAGGCATCATTGATTTTCGGGGCATGCAGCCGATTCTAAAAGGTCGGCCGTTGGAAGATATTGCTCTCGAGATCAAAGAGCGTTTCCGGACCGAAATTGGCGACTACATGACGATTAATATTGGTATTGCCCAGAACCGCTGGTTGGCCAAGGTGGCGGCCTCATTCCATAAACCCGATGGCCTGACCACGATCGATAAAGATAATATCCTAGCGGTCATGGGCATGCTGCAGCTGACCGATCTCCCCTACATTGCGACGCGCATGAAGCTCAGACTCAACTACGCCGGTATCTACACACCTTTTGAGTTCTATCACACACCAGAGCCCATACTAACCAAGCGAGTCTTTAAAAGCATCAATGGCCACCACTGGTACCTGAAGTTGCGCGGCTACGAAACCGAGGTCCAGTACGGTATTAAAACCGTCGGCCGCAGCTACGTCTTGGAGTACCGCACCAGCAATCCGGTGGAGGTGGCTGCCCTGCTGTATAAAAGCGCTGCCAAGGTGGCTCGCCGCTTGAAGGTTAATGATCTCTCGGCCCGAGGCCTAATGCTCTACCTCGGCTACACCCAGACCAAGGGCGCCGAGCGCAGTCGCCGGGGTTGGTTTGAGCGCAAGATGTATAACACCCCTGTTCACCGCGCCGATCAAATCTATTCCCGAGCGCTGGATCTCTATAGTCGCAGTCACCAAGACCGGGTCGTAAGCTCGCTCTATATGACGGCTTACGAGCTGACGCCAACCCAACAGAGCCAATTGTTTTTATGGGATTCAGTTGATGCCAAACTGAACCGGGCCGAGGACGCTATGAATGCTCTAAATGATCGTTATGGCGAAGAAACCATTACTGCGGCCAAGGTTTTGGCTTCGAAAAACCAAATGAAAGACAAAATTCCCTTTGGTAGCATCCGTTATTTTCAGTAGATAGTTTGATGGCCTTGGATAAACCAAGGCCATGGGCGGTCAAAAACCACGGTCACCCCACTCGAAGAACATGCGCTCCTCGGCCGGTGTGTTTCTGGGTCTATCATCGTCCCAACGTCTTCGACTACCATCGGCTTCAAAGACATCTGGAGGGAAAAGGGTTGAGTCCAGCGGTTCAGTTGAGTTAGGATCGCGAGCTGCCAGATACTCCCGACGGGCTGTCTCTTCCTGAGCGCAAATCTGCCGGGCGGCGTCGTAGAGGGGTGCACGGCTCGTTCCTGTTCGAGTAATCGATCGGGCGAGCTCGGTAACCGGGTCAGTCGGCATATCATCACCTCTGGCTTGGGAAAAAGAGCTGAGATGATTATATCGCCCCAAGAATCCTAATTGCTAGTTTTAACTTGCAGCCAGCGATTCGATTGGTAAAAGCTCTCCACGCTACCCGGTTGCCACCAACCCGCCAGTTCCGGTTGAATCATCAGATCAGGGCGATGGAACGGCACGCGGCCGGGCGACAGTGTCAGACTCAATGGATGTTCTCCCCGATCATCTCGGATCTGGATCAGCGCTTCCCCCTCAAACCACCGGCCCAAACGAACTAGCGCTCGGCGAATGGCAACGTCTTGTAAATGCGTCCGATTGGTTTCTTGGGGAAAGTAGCTCAAACCGCATTTGATGTTACTTGGAGAATCATCGTAAACATCGCATGCGACACGAATCAACTCCTCGGTGACCGGCGACGAGCCCATGAAATTGAAGTAGGCGTCTTCGTAGAGCGCAATAGCCGCTTCAATCTCGAAGTAATGCCCACCAATTTGCCAGGCCAATCGCCAATTGGCTGCCCTATAAAGCCGCGTCCATTCTTGGTGGCGCTCATCACGGTGTTTACCTAAGTACCCTGGTCTCTCGATCGAATGCCAGTTCAATTTGCCTCCAATCACATTGGACGACCTCAGCGTAATTTAGTTCGAAACCAATTGATATTGCCGTATGTGGCCAAATTAGATGACCCTTTGTCCCCATTTGGCGTTTTTATCCACTTACATTTTTATTAGTCATATGACAATATGTAGTTATGAAATGCCCATATTGTCGTAAAAATACCACCGATATTTTTAATACCAGGCCAACTCGCTTTGGTACCCAGGTTTGGCGGCGGCGCAAATGCCTGAGCTGCCACGAAAGCTTTACTACTTATGAGGCGCCTGACCTTGGCTTCCTTAAGGTCATCAAGAAAAACGGCCGCAAACAGCGCTACAGCCGCGCTAAGCTGTTTTCTGGAGTCTATGGTGCCTTCCTATCCATTCCGGCCAAAGAAACCACCGTAGACGGCGTTACAGACACAATCGAAGCGAAGATCCTGGACACCAAAAAGCGCGAACTCAAATCAGTCGAAATTGCTGGGATCGTGCTAGCTACCCTGAAGCACTTCAACACCGCTGCCTTCGTGCGTTACCTTGCCTACCAAACCGATTTGGCTAGCGACGCCCAGCTCAAACGCGAGCTCAAGAAATACTAATAAGTAAAGCAGCCCCTAAGGGCTGCTATGTGCGAAACTTGGCCAGCCGACAATCTGCAAGCGAGCTCGCTGTTCATCCGAAACAACGATCTGCGGTAGAAGTTGGATTTCTCGGATCATCTTGGGTTCTGTCGAGTAGAGCAAGTTCTCGTCTTTCAGGTCGATCAGCCCCAGGCCGTCATAGACGTCGCCGGATGTGCCGAGCTGCGGGGCAATAAGTCCAACTTGCAGTGAACTGGTCGAATCCGCAACTGCCAGCCATCCACTACTGGTGCAGCAATGCATGGTCCAAGCATCATCACTCCAGGTTACGACTGCAGCCGCCATTGCAACTAGCCCCTGCCAGTCAGTCATCACTTGGCGAATCAATTCCTGGCGACGTTCCTCTGATTGCACCAGTTCAGTCAGGTTTCGGACGTGATTGGCCAACTTCGGGTCGTGGATGAAGCGTGTGTCATCTTCGCTTGCGGTCATTTCGGCTCCAGTCGCTCACGAACTAGTAGCCACATTCTACATCAAAAAGAGGCCGGGTGGCCTCTTTTGTTTGCAAACTGATCAGATTACTCTTCCGGCTTAGTCTCGGCTTCGGCTTGCACCTCATCCTCTTCACCTTCAGCTGACTCTTCCTCCACACCCTCAGGCAATTCCTCGGTCACTTCCTCGTCCAGGGCAGCCAGATCATCGTCACTGCGAGGCGGCTCAACTTTGGCCACCAGCTCCTCTGGTTCACTCAAAATTTCAACTCCGGCCGGCACCACTAGGTCACTAACGTGAATGCTCTTTTCGAAATCATCCAGAATGCTGATGTCGACCTCGATGGCTTCGGGCAGATCCCCCGGCAGGGCCTCGATCTCGATGGCCTCAAGCGGCGTCATCAAAGTACCCTCGTCTTGGTAAACTGCCGTCGATTCGCCAACAATGCGCACCGGTACCTCGGTCTTAATCTTTTCATCCATGCGCACCGTCAACAGATCGGCGTGAGTAATAGCGCCGGTCAATGGATCCAGATCGACTTCATGGAAGAGCGCATTTTTGGCCGTAGTATCGCCGACTTTGATGCCAATTATTTTGCTCCCTCCAGCTTGCTGGTAAATCTTGGTTAGTTCTTTGGTTGAGACCTTCAGAGCCAAAGGCTCAGAGCCATGACCATAGGCCACGACTGGTGTTAAACCATCCGCTCGCAGCTTGGCATTCTGCTTGCCTCGCTCAGTTCTAGTCTCTAATTTAAGCGTAATCTTATCCATTTTATTAAAACGGCCGGGGCCGCTCCTATGTATCCTTATTCGACTTAATTTAACTTGGTAAAACCGCCCTGGTGTGACTGAATGAAAGTGTGAAAGCTGGCGATCTCATCGCTCGATATGGGCCCCAATCCGCCGAACTTGGCTTCCTCGACTCGCTTCAAGTCAGACTTGGCCTTGCTTTTTCGCGGTTTGGCTTCATCGCCCACACTGACGGTCGCCACCACTGGCAGTGAGCAAGAGTGGCAGGTCAGCTGCACAAAGCAGTAAACGTCGATTTGGCCCAAGAATTTTATATCATCGAAGTGATAGTTGGTATTGCAAGATGGGCACTTGTAATACTCCTGGAGATTCTTGATGATTTCCTGCAAATGGCGGCGACTGCTCACACACTCCCCTCTTTCATACCCGGTAGTGTAGCGAAAAGAGGCTTAAATATCAACTGCTGGGGTCCGGCTTTGGCTTATTGCCGGAAGATATGCGAATTAGAATAGCCACCAAGACGACCGTGGCCAAGCTCAAAATTAGGATAGCGGCTAGTTTAACGACCGTTCCAGAGGTTAGGGCTAGCAGTCCTAATAGAATGGCAATTGAATAGTAGATGATGACGGTTTGGCGCTGGCTAAGGCCAAAATCCAATAACAAATGATGCAAGTGTGATCGATCGGCCATGAATGGCGAACGGCGATGATAGAGCCGGCGCATAACGGTAATCAAACCATCGACGATGGCAAAGCCCAGCACGAGAGCAGCTGTGGCCAGTTTACCGCCTGAGTAAATTGCGATTAATGCTAGTACCAAGCCCAAAAAATAAGCTCCTGAATCCCCTAAGAAGATTCGAGCCGGGAAGAAATTATAGGGTAAAAAGCCCAGCGAGGCACCAAACAGGATGACGGCCATTAGGGCCACAGCCGGCTGATGCAGGCTGATGGCTAGCGCAAATAAAAAGAAGCTGGCGATCGAGGAAATCCCGCAGGCCAGACCATCGATGCCATCCAAAAAATTCAGCGCGTTGATCATACCGACGATCCAAATGATGCTCAATAGGTTTGCTACCGGCGTAATGTGAAAATGCCAACCAGCCAGGCTAACGGCCGTCCGGCCCCAATTCAAACTCAGGGCTGCCCCAAAAGGGTTACTAATAGCCGAAATGCCAATGCCACCGGCCAGGGCCGCGGCCGCTGCTGCTACCTGTCCAAATAGTTTGGACCACGGCCCCAATCCCCGGATGTCATCAACTACTCCGATCACTAGGACAATCAGGGCCCCAGCGATTAGACCCAGCAGGCGCCGATCGAACGAAATAAATATGATGGCCGGAATGAAAAAGGCTGCCGCCACGGCCAGGCCTCCCAGTCTTGGTATGGGGCGCTCATGAATTTTACGACCACCAACCGGTTGGTCAACGGCTCCTAGGCGCACAGCCAATCGCCGAACCCAAGGCGTCAGAGCCAGACTAATGATCAGTGCCAGGCCAAAGGCCCAGTAGTAGTTCACGGTTTTGTAGCCTTTTCGGTGACCTTCCAGTCGAGATATCGACCAAGCATCAATCTAGTTTGAGCATCGATTGCGGCAAAGGCACTAAAGAAAATGGCTGTTAGCGGCAACAGCAGCCACTGAAAGAGCATGGCCACTCGCTTGGTCGGGCGGTAACGAGCCGGCCTAGGTGGTAGCGAAATCAGGCTGATCACAACCGTAACCATCAGCCCGATCATGGCCAAACTGAGGATCCGGCTAGCAATGATGGGGAGTTGGTGGGCTAAAAGTTCCTGAGCAAAATTTCTATTCAAATACAGCGGTAACCAGGCTACAAAGGTTAAAATTAATGGCGCCGTCGCCCAACTAAAGTGGCCTTCAATTAATCGGAAGATTTGTTGGATCTTTTCGGTAATTGGAATGCTAGTGTTTTTGATTGAGTTTCTAACCACATAAGGAAAATCCGAGATCCCCCAGGCCCAGCGCCGTAGTTGCACGTATTGGCCTTTAAAAGTCTTGAGATAGGTTTTGGCTAGCACTGCATCTTGGTGGACCGGCACAAATACTGGCACCACCTGGTGATCGCCGCCATAGCGAAAGTAACTGCGCCAAAACTGGTGGCCGTCCTCGACAATTGAGGTTAAGTGCCAATAATCAATATCGATCAAAGCCTGCAAGCCTTGAGCATGGGCCGCGAAGTTTCTCAGCAAATGCGGTCGCATGGTCTGCATAATCATCCAAAAAGAGTTACCTGTCGCAATTAGGCGCATTGGTGCCGGTACGTCCCAAATGTTGTTGTAAAACATCGGAATCGGCTGAAACGATCGGTGGATGCGATCAGGATTAACGGCGTACTCAAAAGTTAAGTAGGCAAAGTAATTGGGGTGAGGCCGATGATCAGAATCAAAAGTCGTCACGATGACGTTTCCAGGATCAATGCCCTGGCTCTGGATGTAGCTAGTTAGTTTTTTGGCCGCATTGGTCATGTTGGCACCTTTGACCCTACCCTCTCCGGGCTGGCCATCGGGATGCATTATGGCCTCGGCATGGCTGAACAAATGACCGTATTTGTCGATTAACTGTCTGGCCGTCTCAGCAATTTCGTCCCCGCCTCTTTCTTCGTAGCCAATAATTAAGATAAGTTGATCTCTAGCGTAATTGGCTCGTGTTAAGGCTTGAAGTGAAGGCTCCAAAGTCGCCAGCGATTCGTTAAACGTTGAAATAATTACAGCATTTAGTAATTGACTGGGTTTAATAACTTGATCTTGGTCAAGCGATTCAATTCGGTTAATGTAGTCCGTTAAGGTTTTGTAGTAGCTATGCACGGCGATTTGCTTCTTGGTGATCGTCAATCGCCACTTGGCTCTGGGGTATTGTTCTAGCAGTCGCCTCAACTCAGTTCGCTTGGTTTTAATCGCCTTAGATAGGTCTTCCAGATCCGCTAAGCGCTCTTGCCAATCAAGTGATTGTCGCTGGTAGAGCTTTGAATACCCAATGATTAAAAAGAAACTCAACCGCAATGACTTAACCAACCAGATTAGGTCAAAGGCAATAATAAAGTAGGCCACGGCAATTGGCACGAAGAAACTTAAGATGACCGGGGCCAGTAAAAAAGTCCAAGTTAAAGACCCTGGGATTAGTTCGAGCAGGCGTTCGAACCAGCGACTATCCAGCCACCGCCCAGATTGGTCTATGACTTCTGTATGTGCACTCACTTACACCACCGCTGTAATTGCTAAACTAATAATAAGGCTAAAAATTGCTACCACAAAGGCGCCGGACATTAAAAAAAAGCTGGTGATGCGGCTACGGGTAAAGCTAGCCATTGCCAGAGCCGTGTTGGTAATCACAGCCCCAATAGCAAATAGTCCGATGCCATAGAGCTGCCACCAGGGCCCCAGCTGCTCGAAGCCAACTAAGCTAGAATAGTGCACCGGCACTGGAACACTGGTTGGTCTAACTCTAATTAGTAGCACCGTCATAGTGATTCCAACCAAGGCTAAATTCAGTACCAAAATAGTTACCGACAAGCGATCCGAAAAGAATCGGTGGCTGCGGATCTGCTGAAATTTATGGGTCATCAAGTGGCCGACATCGGTGGCCGAAGGCATTTGCATGTTGGGTATTATAACTCAAGAGCCAAGTTAGCAGCTAATCCCTAATCGAGTATTAACTAGTTAGCAGGCTGATCCAGTCATCGATCAGCTCACTCCAATCATAGCTTTTGGCGTGTTCTTGGATCGAGCGGCACTTTTGCCTAAATTCTTTGGGGTGAGCTTTGTAGTACTGCAGCAGTTTGGTAGTCTCAGCTACAAATTTTGATTCATGAATAGGTACTACTAGACCCCCTCCGTCTTTACTTCGCTCAGGCCAATGGCCGACTGGGGTCGAAATAACCAATCGTCCGGCGGCGGCGGCCTCTAGGGCCGGCAAGCCGGCGCCCTCAGCACTGGAAGATACAATAACGCAATCGACTTTGTGGTAAAACCCTGGCATGGTCACAAAACTGTTGTGGTAGAGCTGGGCGACCTTTAATTTCAGGCCGGCTTTTTGGACGGCTTCCTGGACCAAATATGCTCGCTTAAGAGCATTTTGCTCCTGATAATCTGAATCGATCAATTCATCATCGAATTCTTCGCGAATGTGAAAGGCGCCAGCATAGCCCACCACTTTTAGAGAAGTGGCTGGTTTGCTGGCAAACAGATCCGTATTGATGCCTAAGTGAAGCAGCTTGGGTTGGCGTTTGAGGCCGAGTTGCTTAGCCAGCTGCTGCAGATGTTTTGATACCACAACCAACTCCCGAGGTTTAGCGAATTCCTTAATACCTTTTTGCTTGATTAGCTCGACTAGATCGAGGCGGGCATGAACGATCATGATGATTTTATTCGGGCTGATTTGGTGGTTATCGACCAGTCGGATGTAACCCTGAGGGCTGGTCACAAAAACATCCACGACAGCGGCTAGTTCCTTCATTTCGGCACGGCGATAGCTGCGATTCCATGGCAAGACCTCCGCATTTAGCCCCCGGGCAAAGAGGTATTTGCAGAGCTCATAATGAATGGAGCCAAAGGCCCATTCTGGTTCGGTGTAAAAAATGATCCGTTTCATCTTAGTTTGGAGCGGGTAACGGGAATTGAACCCGTATCTCAACCTTGGGAAGGTCGCATTCTACCATTAAACTATACCCGCCTGGAGCCGGAGGTGGGGATTGAACCCACGACCTTCACTTTACGAAAGTGCTGCTCTACCACTGAGCTACTCCGGCCTAAATGGGCTTCATTATACAAAAAAGCTGCAGGTCAAGACAACCTGCAACCAAGTGGTTTTATTTTCGATGGCTTCTATCCGACTTTGTCTTTGGGGTAGCGCCGTTCGTAGCGTTCGGCTAGGAATTCGTATTTGTCCGCAATAGCTCGCTTGGCCTCCTCGAGGCTCATCCAGAACACATCACTATCGGAGCGTCCGGCATTGATTGTTTTAATTTTGCGACCGCGTGACTTACTCACCTTCTCCTCCCTCAAACTTACAGCCGCAGTATGCGCCTTGGGGGCAGTACGAGCATTAGCCTAAATCACAAAGCCTGAGCCTGTTAAAAATGTTACTTTTGGGAGAAAGCGGTTGTGCTTAGGTGGTGCGGTAATAAAAAACGTACCAACCCGCAGCCGCTGCCGCTAACGCTAAAACCAGTAATAAAATCACTAAAACCCTGAGCCAGCGGCGTCTCTTTTTGGGTTTGGGCTTAGGTGTAGCTGCCACCGGTTTGGCCGGCTGACTTAAATTAGTCAGGTTGGGCGATGGTTGGGCTTTGGGCGCTGGCGCTGGCTTGAGGGTGGTTGGCCGTTGGCCACTCTTGGGTGGACGTATGTCGCTAATGGTTCTGGGTGACTTGGGTTCCATAACTGAATCATTTCCTGTTTGATAACTTCAAGTCCTTATTATAGCTGAATTGCTGGGCTAATAAAAAGTTACACCCCGCCGACTTTGGTCGATTGGCCGAAGTCAGCGGGGTTGGTTGCGCGTTTCTAACGATTATCACGCATGCGTCGAAGAATCTCTCGTTCACTGACATCACGAGGATCCTCTTTGAGCGGAGCCCCGATTGTCGAGGGTGGTTTTTGGCAATTGGGGCAGTACGGGACCATCTCAGAATGGACCTGTCCACCTCCACTCAAAGGACCGGGACCGTCGTGGATCGAATGCGTAACCGTTACACTTAGCAGTGTGGTGCCGCATTTGTGCACCCAGCCGTCATCAGTAAGGGTGCTCTCGTCGAGAATTGGGTGACTCATGTCGCCTCCACTACTGGATCGGTTTGCCACTGTTCGATCAGCGCCACAGCTTCTGCGACGTTTGCGAACTGTTCCGGCTTAAGCAAGTCAATGATGCTCTCCCCAGCTTTGATCAGCTGAGCAACTTCGCTTCGATCGAACCTAGCATCGGTTGCACCGACGCGGTCACTCCAGGTTCCAACCACATCGGCAGTGTCTTCGAGACTGGGTTCCAGGCCATGAAACTCACAGCCCAAGTCGATGCCGCCCCTACAACGGCAAAGTTCGTTACCAACTGCGATGATGGCATCGAGCAAATCGCTGACTTCTTCTTGAACGTAGGTCTTAGGCATGTCAACTCCTGGTTCAGGAGATTTCAAGGTCGACTATTTATAACTTATTTGGATTCGGGCTGCAAGCATAACTGGCGCCTAGTTTTCCTGTCCGGACATGTTTTCGGCCGTCCTTCCGGACGGCCGCTGCACTCTGCCTTAATTCCCCATACCTACCTGCTGGGCGGTCTGTAGGGCTTTGCCCTCAGTTCTGATTGAGGGCGCAATCATGACCTCTGCATCCTGAAAACTCCTAGGATCGGTGTATCCGCAGCTGGCGATAGCCATTCGCACCCCGCCAAAAAGATTGTTCCTACCATCCGAATCATGAGCCGGACCAAGTAGGATTTCCTCTAGAGACCCTCGTCGCTCCACCTCAACCCTAACTCCCCTGGGAGTGTTGAGGTCGGATGTTGCCATGCCCCAGTGGTAACCCAATCCAGGTGCTTCATGAGCACTGGCCAGGGGCGAGCCGATCATGACCGCATCGGCCCCGATTGCCAGTGCTGCAGCGAGAACGCCGCTAGTCGACATACCGCCGTCGGCGATGACTTGGCACCACCTACCCGTACGCTTATGTATAACCTCACGGGCCCAAACGGCATCAGCAATGGCAGTGGCCTGGGGCACACCGACAGCCATCACGCGACGGCTGGTGCAAGCCCCTCCAGGCCCAATACCGACCAGCACTCCCATGGCGCCAGTCTTCATCAGGTTCTTGGCCGTTGAGAAGTTGGCGCAGTTACCAACCACGACAGGCAGCTCCTCTTTCAACAGCTCCTGGATGAATTCTGCCAGATCCAGGGTGTCGGGCTTGCTCGATATGTGCTCGGCGCTGACAACGGTGCCTTGGATGACCAGAAGATCCAAACCGCCAGCTTGAGCGTATCGATAATACCGGCGCACCCGAGCTGGGGTCAGCGAAGCCGCCGTAGTGATGCCGGCCTGCCTCATCTCCTGAATCCGCTGAGTGATCAACTCAGGTTTGATAGGCCGATCATAGAGCTCTTGTATTCGAGCGGTGGCGGTCTTTGGGTCTAGAGCCGCAATTTCCCTGAAGACCGGGCCAGGATCATCATAGCGAGTCCAAAGCCCCTCGAGGTTGAGGACAGCCAATCCTCCCAGCCGTCCTATTTCAATGGCCGTGGTCGGGCTGACGGCGCTATCCATGGCCGATCCCATCAATGGTAGCTCAAAACGAAAAGATTCGAGCTCCCAATCAAGAGTGACGTCATCGGGGTCGACTGTCCGCTTCTGCGGCACAATTGCGATATCTTCCAGAGACCATCCGTGTACAGCTGAGTTCAGGCGGTTCTGGTTGCTCATGCTTGGTCCTTTCGGAAGGCTGAAATGAGAGGTTCTCTAATCCCCACCGATTAGTTGCACCAATCTTACCCTATTATTCAATTTTCTGTCTATGAAAACAAAAGAACCGCTTATGCTAGTAAAATTATATAAAGTATTGTACACTTCTGCAGATCATTGGATAGTACATCCCACTGCTCTGAAAGGAGCACAAGAAATGGAAGAGATGCCCAAGCGCAGGGTAAGACGGAAGTTCGAGTTCATCTCGGAAGGTCCGGGCGATCTGATGGAGGCCCTCGGCCTCATGCTTCAATTCGGCACGCACACCAAATACTGGGTGAAGGTCGACGACACGGGATTCCATGTCAGTCTCCACAGGCTGGGAAATGACTGGGCTTCGCGCCCAGACCTAACTTACCGTTTGGTGCGTGAAGTCGGGGGCTGGCTCGATGGTCTCATGCTCAGCCAGCGCGATGCGCTCTCGGCCACTGACCCCGGGAATGGCAATGTCTATGGCTGGCGGATGTTCATCGAGCTCACCGAAGACGACAGGGAGATCATTACGATCGTTCCACACCCCGTCTACCCCATCCCTCGGCAGCAACTCGTCGGCGCGGGACACATGTCCGACCAGTAGCTCTCGGATCCAGGCATAAGTCAGGGCAACCATCGGAGGTACCATGCGAGATGCACGCACACCCGAAGGCACCTGGGTCAAGGATGCCCAGGTATACGTGGAAGGAGATCCTGAAGCTCGGGCCGATCGTTCATCTTGGACGGCGGCTGCGATACTGGAAGTCCACCCTCGAGATGTGCCCTTCCAGATCGGCTGGCGGACCCAACAGTTTGATGCTGCTGAGTTCTACAGCCTGCCAGCGGAAACCCACGAGGCCAAGCTGGCAATGGAAGTTGGCGACCAAGGCGTGTGGTTCGTCGTAAGACCTCTCGACGGCCGGACCGCACTGGTCCTGGAGTTAGTCGAGGTGACAAACGCCAGCGACGATAGATACGCGGAAACACCCCATTACTAGTAAATCCACAGCCCCGTGACGTTACCACAACTCAGTGGATGCGTCGCGGGGCAAACATTTATGAATAAAGGGGTTTAATAAATGCTCAAATTAATCCTGGCGGGCCCGACCGGATTCGAACCGGCGATCTCCTCCGTGACAGGGAGGCGTGATAGGCCTACTTCACTACGAGCCCATGCCTAAAACTGATTAATCCTACCAAGAAACCGGTTATCTTTCAACCTTAGCCATACATACAGTCAACATAATTGACTTTATATTATTGTTGTTGTATTATCATAGCTATCTCTCGGTCTGAAAGATCTGCTGCGGCAGCTACCGCAGGAGTTCCCTGGAGTCGCATTGTTAAAACTTCTAGTAGTTTCGGCGGTAATAGCCGGCTTCGTCACTCTAGTCATCCTGGCAAGAGTCGCTTCCCGGTCCTTCCCCGGCCAGAAGTACCCCCGACGCCTCGTTTATCGCAAGGACGGGTACAAGGTCACGGTTTGGTGCTACGGCGCATTCGGGCACTTCGTTTATGGTTTAGCTCAACGTAATGATTACCGTGGATCGGTAACCATTATGGGACCAAAGCTGCGCTGGCCAGTCAAGACGGGCTGGCTCCTTTGGCCGCTCAACCTCAGCGGAGAGGGCATGGATCGAAATCCAATCAATGCAGTCCGAGCCCAAATTACGTCGTGGCAGCGCTTAGAAGTTCCGTCTGGGCTCGAGGAGATACTGAGGGAGGCCACTCGCCCGTACCGGGGATCGTCCCGTTACTTCAGCTAACGCCCTCGCGTCAGGACGAGCTCACCAAAGAGCCGCCCTCCACGCGGGGGCGGTTTCTTTTTTTTGATACTATAGATTTATGGAAACTCCGACATTAGTAGATAGGTTCTTTAATATCAGTATGCTCCTAAAGGGTCTAGATGGTGTGCTGGAAGTTGTTGGAGGAATCCTGCTGCTGCTCGTTCCAATCAATACCATCAATCAGGTTACGGTGATTCTAACTCAACACGAACTCTCACAAGATCCGCACGATTTCTTTGCCAATCATTTGCTAAATGCAGCTCACCATTTGTCTCACTCCACGATCCTGTTTAGTTTTATCTATTTAGTTTCGCACGGCCTGATCAAAATTATTTTGGTAGCGGCGGTTTTGAAGCAAAAACTCTGGGCCTATCCTTGGATGATGTCCTTCCTGGTGATTTTTATTGGTTATCAAATCTATCGATTGAGTTATCACCCCACCCTGGGATTGGCCCTGCTAACCATATTCGATATCTTCGTCCTGGCATTGACCTGGCTGGAATTCAAGAAACATTTACGGGACCGCCTCGATAACCAAACTACCCTACCCTAAATCAAAAAGAGCCCCAGCGATTTGCCAGGGGCTCTTTTTGATCTGACGAAAGGCGCTTTAGGCTTCCATCAGGTGTTTGGTTTCCATGCCCACGACGATCAGTAGTGGACCGGTGATGAGTCCGTAGAGACCCAAGACCCAAACGAATGCTACGCCACCGGCGGCGGGGTTCATCAAAACGATGATGCCAGCTAGAACAGCTAGCACGCCCCCAACGACGCCAAGGGTTTTGTTGCCCTCATCGTCACTGAAACTGGCGACGGCGCCAAAGACACCGCGGAAGATCAGCATGAACCCGATCAGTAGGATCAAGGTAGCAGCTGTGACTCCGGGGTGGCGCACCAAATAAACGCCAACTCCAAGTTCAACCAGCCCGACGATCAGGCGGAAGAACCAGCTTGAGGATCCCATTGTAACGATCCCCATGACCATATTTACGATACCGCTGATTAAGACATAGGCGCTAAAAATATAAACCAGGGCGACTAGCGTCAGGCCTGGCCAAAAAATGGCGGCTATACCAAACAGCAGGGCGGCTACGCCCTCTAGAGTTATCATCCACCATAAATTATTGGCGGATACGGATGTTGCCATACAACACCTCCTTTCCTAAGATTCATGATACTAACCTAGACTCTCGAAAGCAATCACAACATTGGTGATTGTTACAAATGGTTTTTCGGTCGAAGTTATAAATTGCCTGGATTAGCCTAGTCATAAAGCTGGTTGTTGGTTAAAAACTTGGTCTTTAACAGATTGGAGCGGCCCGAAGGCCGCTCTTTTGGCGGTTTGATAACCGCATAGATATTTGCTGAAGGTCGGCCTCAGACCAAGCTGAGCCGCCGGCGAGCCAACGCCCGCTGCCGGCGCATCCGACGGCGCTCACGCTCGCTCGCGCCACCCCAGACGCCAAACTTCTCGCCGTTGCGCAAGGCGTACTCCAGGCAGTCCACCCGCACCTCACAGCCGGCGCAAACGCCCTTGGCTTCGCGCTCGGAGGCACCTCGCTCGGGGAAGAACAAATCGGGGTCAACCCCCAAACAACGACTCCGTTCTTGCCAACGCCGGTCCTCACTTTCTTCGCCCAGCGTGTGGGCAGTCTCGGTGTTGATTTCAGCAATCAGCTGCCTCATGGTCGCAACCTCCACGGGTACTTGGTAGCCCCTTGGCCACTCACCTACCCCAAGACTATACCGGCTATCACGCTTGTGTCTAGCAAAATATCCAAAAGAATTCGCGCTAAGTTTCCAAAAATAACAAAAAGCCCGAGAAAATTATCTTTCTCGGGCTCAATTTTCTAGGCCATCGAAGGGATCTTGTGTAGCCATCTCTTCGCGGATACGGATCAGTTCCGGAGATGGCGGCTCCTCAATTTGGTTGTAGGCCTCGACCAACTCCCAGGGTTTAGGGTCAGGCGGAGTATGACGATACCAAACCTTGGGGGAGTGATCTTCGGCGCTGCTGCGGTAGAGCCAAAGGTTTTCGAACTCCCTAGCCACTTGAATGGCTGGTTGCCAGTGGCCGGATCTAACGTTGGCCAAGAGCTTAACCGACAAGCCGTGCAGCTTACGCCCTAACTCGGTGTAGGGGCCGCCGATGTTCAGGCTCTTTAGAACCCGTTCTAAGCGTTCGAGGTTGGTATTGAAGGCCTCGTAGTAGCGCTCTGAATTGGCGTCGGCCCGCTTGTAGCTCAGGCTAGCCACGGGCTGGACAGCCAGGCCGATGAAGCCAGACAGCTGGTGCAGAACAAAGGCCCCCCTGGCAGCTTGGAGAATCCTGTGGTCCTCAATTGATCCACCACCCCTGTGCAGCTCATAGCAGAGCCAGTTGACCAATTGGCTAATCGGCTTCAAAGTGTCCGAGGCCAGGCTGTAGAACTCATCAACATCGCTGGCTGGCAGCGTTTCGCGCTCGGCCAAGAAGTCCCAGAGTCGTTCGGATTCATCGGCCAGCCGGGCGGCCAACCAAATGTTCATCCATTGAGCCCGCTCGGCAATGCTGACTTGGGTCGCTGCAATTCGAAGCAGCCGGCGATCTTGACGGTTGTAAGCGGCCAAATGCTTAGCTGCAGTCGCCCCTGGATTCTTGCGCTTCAGGGAATCTTCGACCCCCCGAGCACTGATCAGCAGACGCTGAGCCTCGACCTTGTTGCGATCGCGAGCGCCCTGCAAGCGTTCGATCATACGATCCTGGCTTTCGCAAATCTCAGCCAGGTCCTCCGGGCTGAGATCATACCAACACTGCAACTGGATCTGGAACAAATCCAGTTCGGCTTGGCTGAGCGAGAGCCCTCGGTGCTCCTGGACGGTGCTAGCCAAAGCCAATTGTGGTGTTTGCAAGCCCATTAGCGGGTGTTGGGCAATGTGGACTGGGCGATGGTCCACGACAACCCGTTCTTCCCTGCCACGCCAGTAACAGACGTCCCCGGCTAAGTCACCATTGCCCTCATAAATCTGAAAGCCTTCTTTGCCACCGGCAAAGTTTGGTACCCAGCCAACTCTCCAGTAAGGATCTTGCGAGCTCCTTGTAACTCCGATCACCGCCACCCGCCTGGGGTGAAAGTGACCGCGCTTCAGCGGCAAATCATCCCAAAAGACGGTCCCGTAGTACACTTCAATTCTCCCGTTTCAAAGTCCACACCGCGGATTTCGCGAGTATTCTACTTATAGCTCAACCGAAAGAATTATTCAATTACTAGGCCGCTAGCAATTGGCCAAATTATTGAGTAAATTTGGTGATCGAATTAGTATTAGGGTTTTACGTAAATACTAACTTTGGCTTTTGAGATTTGATCTTGCATGTATTGATCGAAGTCGATGGTCTTGATTAGGATGTGGGACGCCCGGATCTGATCGTCCTTTTTGTCGGTCACTTTGATGATGTGGTAGCCGTACTGGGTCTTAACTAACCCCGAAACCTGGCCAGGCTGGAGGGCAAAAGCGGCATCCTCAAATTCCTTGACCATCTGACCCCGGCCAAAGAAACCCAGATCCCCACCATTGGCAGCGGTCGAATCTTGGGAGTACTTTTTGGCTAGCTCAGCGAAGTCACCGCCCGCGTTAATCTGATTTAAAACGTCTTGGGCCTTGGCCTTGGCTTGAGCGTCAGCACTAGCATCACTGGTGATTTTATCTTGAAGCTTTTGCTTCTCCAGCTGGAATTTAACTTTTCGTTTGAGGTCGTTATAGGTCCAGCCGTAGTACTTAGTTAGGACCTCGCGGACTTTTTGATCACCACCGGCCGATTGGGTAATTTGGGCCAACTGGTCGTTAACTTCCTTGTCGGTCACCTTAATCTTATTCTTGGCGATGAGCTGCCTAGTTACCTCATCGGCTTTGAGCTGATCAATAACCTGGCTTTTCAGGTCTTTCAGCTTAGCTTTGCCGTCGGCCGAGTTGAAATCAATTTTGGTGTCGGTCCCCGGCTGGTTCTGGTAATACTGCTTGATGGATTTCACCTCAAAGAGATACTCGCCGTAACTAACAAAACCACTTCCAACCCGAATGGCCGGGTATGGTACCACCTTGGCCACAGCGTAGGTTAAGCGACTATCGCTTTTATACTTATAAATCAGTAGCCCAAAGACCAACAGCAGGACGATTACCCCGGCTAAAACGCCAGCGGCGGTCATGATATAGGTCCGTCGGCGTGCCTTGGGATCTTTGGGCTTAGATTCCCCCTCGGACTTATTACGGCCAATTACCGGCAGCTTCTGAGTGGCCGCTTTGACCTTGGTAGTGACAGCCGCAAATCTAGATTTTTTGGCTTTGCTTGAGTTCGATTTGGTTGATTTATCAGATTCAGTCGCATCAGGTTCTTTGGCCACAGTGTTCTCCTACCCCGTAAATGCTACATTAGTTTTTAAAGGGTGTCGAGCTATCCACTCGCCGAACGATCTCGATCATGCGGCTATGAATTTGGACGGGCCGGTGGATCATCTTCATGATGACATCACCTACGAAAGTTTGAGCCACGATATCGCCAAATTGGAAAATAACAGCTTGGAAGCCACGGATGTGGTAATTAATGTTCTGGATTTTATCCAGCCCATATTCACTGACTTTGCGGTTAAAGAACCCGCGCTGCTTAATTTCGATCAGCCTCTCGTCGGTCATGATGTAAACCGTGTAATACCAGCCGACCCAAGCATAGAACCAGATGACTACGACGATTATTAGCAGAAACCAGAGTGGTTTCCAGTTGCCAGTAGTGTGGTTAAGCATGACAACTTGGGTGTATGGGATCATGACGCCAAGTAATACCAGCAGCATGCCAATAATTAAGGCTTTGCGCATGACCAGCGGATGCTGGTGGAAGACTAACTCCACTTTCTCGCCTTCGTGCTGCCCCGGGAACCCTCTTTTAGGTTTGCTCTCCTTAGCCATTGGCTAAATTGTAGCATAAGCTAATTGAAAAGCCGGGCTAGCCCGGCTGTGGTTGTAGATTTTCGACGTCGACGATGGTCGCATTTGTTAGGCCGTCAAGGAAGATGCGCCAAGTTTCAGCCTTGCCAACAGGAATGGCTTCCAAATAAGGGCCTTGAGCTTCATCGATGCCAAAGCCATTCACGAAGGCCAGCGTTGGAGCCGATTGATCCCTTAGGAACTTCCATTGGTTTTCGATGAATCGTTGGGCCTTGTCGCCAGTGGTCCTGGCATCCGGGTTGTAGTCGAATTTTACGACCCGCTGCAGCAGTTGGCCGACTATCGATTTCAATGAACGAATGAACAAAACCAAGGTCTGGTCGGCTTCATCACGCTGTTGAATGGCTTGGCGCACCATCTGGTTTGCCGCTAGAACGTTTTCAAAATCCATCTGTCCCCCTGTAGTGGGAATCTACTTTAGGAGTTATAGCTGTTTAGAAGCTAATACGCAAGCCGATGTCTTTACTAGGACAGGTTCATAATGCTATTGTTGCTAGCTAGACGCGCCCCGGTAGCTCAGTGGACAGAGCGCCTCCGTCCTAAGGAGGGCGTCGGGGGTTCGATTCCCTCCCGGGGTACCAAGAACTGGTGCTAACCTCGTGTTAGCGACAGTTCTTGCTGGAGGGTTGAGAAGCCCCGCTGGTTCGGTGAAGCGAAGCGCGCAGCCATCCCAAACTTGTTTGGTTTTGGCGAGCACTGAGCGGAGGTGGCGAAGCCACATTCCCTCCCGGGGTACCAAATTATTCCATCGGTGCTTCGTCGCTGCGACGGTAGCTAACTAATTCGCTGGTCTTAAACCACAGCGGGACTTCGAACTCAGCTTCAGCGGCATTTCCAGAGGCATGGACAAGGTTTTTGATTGGACGCTTGCGGGTGTTCCCTAAATAGGCTGAGTCATAAGAAAAATCGCCTCGAATGGTGCCCGGTGCGGCTGATAGGGGCAGAGTGTTGCCAACCAACTTACGCACTAACTCAATTGCATGCGGGCCCTCGACCACCAAGGCTACTACCGGCCCAGAAGTCAGATAATCGGCCAGCCAGGATCGAATCAATTCGCCGATTTTTTTAGGATCATCAGTGCCTAATTCGGCTTTAGCATCGAGATTTAGCTTCTTATAATCATCTAGGCTTTTTTGGCCGATCCCAGTTATCATCTCCTCGCGATCAGCTGGATAATGTTGCTCAGCCATGTCTTGGCTAACTTGGGTTAGTTTGAGCCCGACGACTTTCAACCCTGTTTGCTCCAAGCGGCGGATGACTTCACCAGTTAACCCCCGCTGGACACCATCGGGTTTGACTACAACTAAGGTTCTTTCCATTAGCCGATTAACTCCTCAAATTTAAGTTTGGCGCTGGAGCCATCGGAGGCGATAATGGCCATTCTGAGCTTTTTCGGCGCCAGTATGTCAGCCGCCACTCGCTGAACATCATCGGCCGTAACGGCATCGACTAACTCGATGGTTTCATCAACATCGCGAATTTTACCAAGTAATAATAGTTGGGTGCCAAAGCGGTCGGCCACATTACCGTTACTCTCAAGGCTCATTTGCAAACCACCACGGATTTTGTTCTTAGCCTTTTGTAATTCATCGGCCGGTACTGGTTCCAGACGAATGCGCTCGAGTTCTTCCAGAACGGCCATAATGGCTTCGTCAGTTTTTTCGATATTGGCACCGGCGTAAACTTCGAAAATACCCGTGTCGACATAATTATGGCGGCTGGCATTAACCGAGTAGGCCAGCCCCTTGCGTTCTCGCACATTCAAAAATAACCGTGAGCTCATACCCTGACCCAAAATAGTTGTCAGCACCCCACAAGCTGGATCATCTTTGTGTAAGTACGGGTAGGCGCGAGAGCCAATCAGGAAGTGGGCTTGGGCGGTCGGTTTAGTATAAATGGCCGTTCGGTCCTTGGACAAGCGATCTCGTACCGGCACAATTTTGGGAACCGCCTTTGCTTTTAAGCCACCCATGAGGCCTTTGACTTGGGCCACGACCTCCTCGTGTTTGGCGCCGCCAGCCACACTCACAACCATATTCCCCGGCTGATAGAAGGTTTCTTTATAATCGATAATGGTTTGGCGCTCAATGCTGCGAATGACCTCGTCTTTGCCGCCCACGTCTTGCTTGAGCGGATCGTCGGGCCACAACAACGGCGGCAGTAGAACTTCGACGAATTGCATGGGGTCATCGTGGCGGCGCCAGTTGATTTCCTCAATTATAACGCCCCGTTCTCGATCAATTTCCTCGGCGTCAAAGAGTGGGTTCATAATCATATCGGCCAATATATCTAGGGCCAGGCCCAGATGGGCTTTGGGCAGCTTAATGTAAAAACTAGTCATATCGTTGGACGTGTAGGCGTTGTTGAGTCCGCCGACGGCATCGATATCGCCCGAAATTTGCTGGGCTGTTGGCCAGTTCTTGGTGCCTTTGAAGAGGATGTGCTCCAAGAAATGGGAGGCACCGCCCTGAGTATCGAAATCTTCTGTGCGACCGCCAGCCGCCACCAAAATCGAAACTGAGACGCTCCGGGCCCCCGGCATCTCGCAGGTCACAATTTTTAGCTTATTTGGTAGAGTCGTAATTTCGGTCTTCATATGTGGGATAAGGTTATCAGAAAGGATTGCTTGCCGGCAAGCTCTAGTGAATAACCAGCATCATCAACAACCCAAAACTGATGCAATAGATGGCAAAGGGCTTAAGTCGATTAGCTTGGAAAAAGCGATCGAGGAAGCGAACCGTCAAATAAGCCGCCAGCCCTGCTGCCAAACTGCCAGCTAGAATTTGACCACGAACATCATTGCCGTTTGGACCCAACAGATCGGGCAGTTTATACAAGCCGGCCGCCAAAATGATTGGCGTCGCCAGCAAAAAAGAAAACCGGGCGGCGTCTTCGTGATCCAGGCCGCGCCAGAGACCCCCAACCATGGTAATGCCCGATCGAGAGATGCCGGCAAATAGGGCCAAAATCTGCATGGTGCCGATAACTAAGCTGTCTTTGAAACTTAAACTGGCTAGATTAGCCGTGGTTTGAGTTAGACTAAAATCGGCCCGCCGATGGCGTCCCACCTTCACTAACCTATCGCCAAGTAGCAGGATCAGCCCATTGATGATTAAGAAGATGGCGGCAGCCAGAGGTTTTGCAAAAATAACTCGCAGGCGATGCTCAAAGATGAGCCCAAACAGAGCCGCTGGGATCGTGGCCATAACTAATAACCATGCTAAGCGTTGGTCGACAGTGGTAATTTTTCGAGTTTTGAGCGAACTAAAGAATCCGCTGATAATCCGACTCCACTGTTGGCGATAGAAAATTAACAAAGCAATGGCGGTGGCGACATGCAAACCAACCAAAAAAGCTAAGAAATAAGATTCAGTGTCAGATTGCGCTGCCACCACCCCATGCCAACCAAACAAGGTTGGCAACAACACGGAATGACCCAGACTAGATATCGGGAAAAGCTCCGTTACACCCTGCAACAAACCGATGATGATGGCCTGTAAATAGGTAATCACGCCTATGAGTATAGCAGACCCTATTGTCCGATTTGTTGCTGTAAAAACTTGGCTAGAGCACTGGTTGGATCGAGGAGTAGGGCGTGACGTAACTGCTCCCTAGCCGCATCGATTTGGCCAGTTCTGATCGCGACCTGGGCCGAAATAATGTAGCTAGTCGCTACTGATTTGGCAATCGCAGGATCGTTATTACGGTTCCCGACCACTGAATCTGGGTATAGCGCCAGCACAATTGCGACGGTAGCTTTGGCATCACTGAGCTTATTTTGGGTTAAGTAAAGCGTGGCTAAATCATTATAGATATCGGGTTGATCATAAGGGTTCTTTGAGATCGCCGAGCGGTAGGCCGCAGTAGCCGCCTCGGTTTTGCCCTGTTGAAGCAAAACCCGAGCCAGCAGCAAATCATGTTGGGCATCGTAAGGATCGAGCTTGGCGGCTTGGCTGGCTAGCTCAGCTGCTTGAACTAAATTGTCGTCTTTGTTATTACCTTGGACGGCCAATAGGAAGTGATTAATACCCTGAGCCGTTAACCAATCAGGGTCATAGGGCGCATGGAGACTAGCCGCAGCGAAGTAGTCAATGGCCCGCCCATAGTCGCCGCTAGCCTGGAGGTTCTGCCCGCCCTGGGCATTGAGCTGGCCGCGAAACAACCAGGCCGTAGGGACCGCGAGAATGACTGTTGCTCCAAGAATTAGGCCGCTGTTAAGCCTAAAGTTCAGTTTTGATTTCGCTCTACCCTCATAGCACAACCCAACCAGAATTGCCGCTAGCGTCCATAACACCAGATAATTTGATTCAATATCAAGCCCGGCGTGGAGGGCCAGGGCTAACAAGCCGAGGGCAATTGGCAGTCGCTGGCGGTCCAGCCTGATCCCCCGCCAGGTACCCAAAATGAGCTCAATTATTACCCAAGCTAGTAGGACCAAACCGACTATCCCCAATTCAGCTAAGGTTTGAACATAAAAGTTATGCGCATTGGAGCCAGCGCTGATAACCCGGTATTGGTATTTGGGATGCAAGGTCGGATAGGTGCCAGCTCCCCCACCCAGTAAGGGTCGATCAGCCCAGATGGCAACGGCGCTGCGCAGGAAGTAAATTCGGTCGCTAGTACTGTTTGATTCGGTCGCAGTCAGGTCTTTCAGGCGACCTCCCTGGAGATCCAAGCGATGGCCAAGCTCAACCCGAGCTAAGTTGCAAATCAAAGCGATGGCCATGGCTCCAACCAAAACAATCAGCAAGCGACGCCAGTGTTTGGCCACGTTTCGGCTTAGTATTAGAGCCACAAAAATTACAGCCATCAAAACCAGGGTGCCACCGCGGGAGTCAGTTAAAATGAAAACTCCCAAAGTTAGCATGGTCAGAAGCCCATCGAATAATTTGCGCTGCTCTGCAAACTGCCACAGCCCAATCATGATGGCTGGCAATAAAAACCCAGCCAACGGATTGGGTAAATAAAAGGTTGAGGTCGCGCGCTCATAGGAATAGGCCACGAAGAAGCCGGCCCCCACCAGGCTGGTGGCCGCCGCAACGATTAGGTAACTGCGCTTAAAGACTTCAACCGCTCTCTCGTCCCCGCGCAAACTGGCCGCCAATAACCCAATGATACCGACGAAGCTGTAGAGCATGAGCGTGGCAAAGCTTTGGTAGCGATTAACCGTCCAGATCAGCGACAGTCCCGTCCAAGCTATAAAGGATAACCAAATCAGCCCCAAACGACTCAAGCTAACGGTGGTTTGATCTCTAAATAATAAAAAACTACCGATCAGGGCCACTGCTAAGACCATCATCCAGCCTAAGGGGTCTCGCCCACCCTGAAACCATGGCATGACACCTAGCGCTAGCACCACCGCCAAGGCCGTAGACTTAGACATGTTTAGACTACTAAGCTTAAGCATAGCTCCAGTATAGCCTAGAGGACTATAATGGCTCTATGCCCATTAGTGAACTAGTTACAGACTTTTTGGAATACCAAGAAATTGAGCAAAATCGGTCCCAAAAAACCATCGCCAACTACCACCACTACCTGGCCCGGCTAATCGAGTTTTGTGATGATTGCGATGTGGCTAAATTAGATGATGAGCGCATCCGAGCTTGGCGGCTCTGGCTAGCTAGGTTGCAAGATGCTTCCGGCCAGCCGATATCTAAAACCACTCAGAATTATCATTTGATTGCCTTACGAAGTTTTCTGAAATACCTGGCCAAGCGGAATATCAAAACCCTGCCCAGCGATCGGGTTGAACTAGCCAGAGTTAAGCGGCCTCAAATCGCCTTTCTGACGCCCGAGGAAGTTGCCCGCCTGGTTGAAGTTATTGATACTTCTTCTATTGTCGGTCTGCGCGATCGAGCGATTTTGGAACTATTGTTTTCGGGTGGGTTGAGAGTCTCGGAGCTAGTTTCTCTCAACCGCGATCAGATCAATTTGGAACGCCGGGAATTTAGCGTCCGGGGCAAGGGCCAAAAGGATCGGCCGATTTTCATGAGCTCCGAAGCCGCTGATTGGTTGCAGCGCTATCTGGACAGCCGTAACGACGATCTAGCCCCGCTGTTCATTCACCTCTCCGGCAGCAAGGATGCCAGTGGCTCTGGTATGTACCAACGCTTAACTGTCCGCAGCGTCCAGCGCTTGGTCAAACGCTACGCCAAATTGGCTGGCATTACCAAAGACGTCACCCCCCACACCTTGCGTCATTCCTTTGCGACGGACTTGCTGATGAACGGGGCCGATATTCGTAGCGTCCAGGGGCTGCTGGGCCATGCCAATATTTCGACCACCCAAATCTACACTCATATTACTGATCCTAGACTCAAAGAGGTTCACGAACAGTTTCATCACAAAAAGAAGCCAAACGCCTAAATCACGGTCCGTTACACAGACTGACGATGGTGGCTCCCGAGGGGTCAGGAAAATCCTTCGAGCTAGCGTGGACGTTGAAGTCTTTACAAATCTGTTGGTCGCCAAAGAGCACGTAATCCAGCCCGGCTGGGATCTCAGGTTTGGTTGTTCTAGTGAAAGCAATTATGCGTCGATATACCGGTCCGGATCTGGCCGTCACATCTATTTTGGCCTCGGTTAAGGGCACGGGCAAGTCGCCACCTCCCGGCAAGACTAATCTGACTTTGTAGTGAAACTTGGAGTTGCCTGGATAGAGTGCCCGCAAGTAGATAATGACACCTTCTTGATTGGAGCTATTAAGATCTCCGGGTGGATTATTTGGTGAGACAGTCGCCACACATTGATAGGTCACAGATGTACTGGGGGTGCAATTAGCCAAATTCTTGGGCTCCGTGTTTAGTGGACTGGGGTTAGTACTTGGGAACAGAACAATATTGCGGACTTGGATAGCCTTGTTGCCATTGTTATCGATCAAATTGAGATTGGAGCCGTTTAAAGCATAATAATTAACGATTGTTAGTTCGATCGCCGGTAACAAACCGGCATTGCCGCTAGCCTGAGGCAGATTGGGGCCATCGTATTTGGTGTAAGGTGAGCTTTTCAAAAGTGTGACATCCAAATTCGGGGCCAGCCAACTGACTTCGATTGACTGTATGTTTGGCTTGTTCGCAGCAAATGAGGGCGAAACGTTAATTTGGGCTGCTTTTTTGGCATCTAGCACACCGCTTAAGGCATTATCGGTTTGGGCAACCGTCAAGCAAGTAATGGCATTGCTATTGGGGCCGGGCGGCATAAAGTTTGTTAAGGCCGCAAAGCTGGGATCACCAAAAGTTGGATTACAGCCCGAGGTGAAAGTCGCAGTTGGATCCTTTTTTAAGTATGCCAAGGCCCATTCGGCCCCACTTTCAGCCCCAGCATAGGCTCTCAGCGACAGTTCGTCATCGGAGGCCTGTTGGTTAGCACCAGCCGTCAGCAGCAACAACCCCAAAGACATGGTGATTAAGAGAATGCTAATCATGATGGTGGTTAACATCGAAATGATGCCCTGCTGAGTTCTCATTGGTGTTCTCCCGCGGTAATGGTAGTCGAGACGGTCGAGACCACGCAAGCGGCCGTGGAAGAGGCCGAACAGGCCGTTGAATCAGAATTCAACCCGGTCGTGGTCGAGGCCACCCGCAGGCTCACCCGCACGCTAGTGCAGCCGCTAGTGCAGGGGTTGGAATTATTTGTAGCGTCGTAAGTTACGGCTTCAGCGGTAAACCCAATAACTGGGGCATCGGATGAGGTTACTGGCATTGGCGTTTGTTGATTGGTTGTGGCCGCCAGAACACAGCCGAGGGGGGGATCTTGGGACTGATCCCAATCGTCAAACATCAGCTGATGAGTCGGCGTTAAATAAAACATGGAGCCAGATCCGCCACCCGTATCGATACACAAAATATTGTTGCCAGTCGAAAACGATACGCCCTCGCGGCCATGTTGCGAAATCATATTAATCCCGGTGCGAGCGGCGTTTTGGACTACTCGATTAGCCCGACCATTAGTGTAGAGCCCGAGCAAAGATACTAAACCAGACAGAATTATCAGCAGCCCGAAGCTAAAGACCGCCATGGACAACAATAATTCGATCAAAGTGAACCCGCCTTGGCGCTGGCCCGCTAACATGTCGCCTCTCCTTTGATGTTACTGAGCATGAAGTCCATATTGGTAGTGGCATTAGAACTGACTCCACCTTGAGTCCAATTTCCGACAGCCGTAAACCGGTAGGCATTTGGTTGGGTTAGACTACAGCTCAACCCCGTGTGCAAATAAATACCAACGCTAATATTAGGCTGATTAGTTTGGGTACGAGTATTACCACGGCAGCCCTGAACTATAGTGCTAGACTCGGCGGCCGTCGTAGGGCTGTCCCAGCCGCTGCCAGGTGTAGTTGCATCATTATCGCTATCCAACGGCGGGTTCCAGGTGCCGGGGCAAGGCAGCCATTGGCCGTGAGTAGCGCCAATTCGAAAATCGCGCTCCATATGAAAGACGCATTTCGGGTCGGTCGCGGGATCAGCTAAGGCGTTGCTATTGCAGCCACCCATGACGTCAATATTTAATCCACTCGAACCTGGATAGCCTTGGAAGAGCTGCCAGTTGGTGCTATCGCGGTAGGATTTGAGCGCCTGATATTGCTCTTGAACCAGGTTGACGGCTTGGGTGCGCAGTTGAGCGTTTTGATTATTGACCCGGCTCAGGCGGCCGATCGATAGCGTCGTCACCAGAATGGCCGAAAGTATGATCAACGCAAAAACCACCTCCACCAAAGTATCACCGCGTTGGTTTGTTAGTCTGATCATTAGTTAATCACCCTGGTCGCATTACCATATTGATCAATCGAGAGTGTGGCCGATCCCCCGTTACCCACGACAGCTGCGGTGCTTTGGGCCGCGGGCACCGCCGTCATATTGGCCGCTTGGGGACCACCGGCCGCTGGTAGGGCGCCGTTGCTGGTGTAAGCTTTGATGTCACCAGCCGCACCAAAAACCAACAAGATAGTTAGGTTGGTAGTTAGATTCACACCCCAGGGAATTTGGGTATTGTATTGGTCGATGAAGTCGAAGTGAGTCTTGTTGAAACAATCTATTCTCTGAGTTCTAACCACGGCAGTCGAACTACCGGCGGTAAAGACGATCAGCTTGCCGGCACTACAGAGGTTGGATGTTCCCCCGGTTGAGGCCACTTCGCCGACAGTGGTGGCAGCTTGGGTGCGAGCGGCCGCTATGATTTGAACGATTTGATCAGCGCCTTGGGTAAACTGCTGGCTGGCCCTAAACTGGTTGTGGCCAAAAATAATGCCCGAAGCAATCAAACCAGCAATCGCTAGGGACATAATCAACTCGATTAGGGTTACTCCGCGCTCACTCTTAAGCATAACTAATATTACTATAGCACTCCTGAAACCCCTTGAGTAGGCAGCTCATCCACGGAATAGCAAATTGTTGTACCAATTCAGTAATTGATGACCATAGAGCATAGCTAGAACGCAGCCCAGCGCCAAAAACGGCCCGAAGGCAATGTGATCCCTCCGGGTCTTACGTTTGGTCGCAATCAAGCCCAAACTGACCACGGCCGCAATTGTAAAGGCCAGAAACATGGCTACGACCGTCATTTGCAGTCCCAAAACCAGCCCAATCAATGCCACTAGCTTAATATCTCCCCCACCCATCCAGCGGCCGCTGGAGACGGCTGCCAGTAAGTAAAAACTACCACCCGCCAGTAAGGCTGCAATAATCGGCCCCAACCAGACTTGGTGCGGCTGGCCGGTGGCGATAGCAGCCACCAAAGGGATCAGCGCCACCAACAGGGCTGGCATCATCACCACATCAGGAAGCAGCATCCAACGCCAGTCGTAGAGGCTTAAAACGATCAACGAACCCAAGACATAGAGCCAAACCACGAAATTAATCCGACCCAGGGTGCTAACCGGCGCCAGTTGGATATAGCTGAGCATAAATAGGCCCCCCGTCAGCAATTCAACTAGCGGATTCTGAACCGAGATTGGTTTATGGCAATAGCGGCAGCGACCCTTAAGGAATAGCCAGCTGAAAACTGGAATTAGATCCCAAAGGCCAAGCTTGTGATGACAGTTTTCGCACTCAGAACGGTCCCGGGCAATTGGTTTGTGCTCGTGAATGCGCCAAACCACGGCATTAATGAAGCTGCCCACCATCAACCCCAGCAGGCCGACCAGAATTGCGTTAATGGTTATCAAGACAGTAGATGACTCCGCTTTCTAAGCCGATTTTGATGCGATAAATACCAATCGAAGACGGATCGTTATTGCAATCGTGACCCAATTCATAGGTAATACCAGCGGGCTGTGAGCTGGTTGGGATAAACATTACTCCGGTGAAATTATAGAGAGTGTGACTCAAGGGATCATTATCGTCCTTAACGACAGCGTAGCTCCCACCTGGTGGGGCGAAATTAGTATTAAATGTGCCGGAGTCTGGTGGATATTGATTGTGGCTAACCGGAAAATTCTCTTTGTATTTTTCGATGTTGGTTGCCACTTGCTCCAGATAAAGCTTACGCTGAGCATCACGGTGGGCAGTATGAGCCTGGGGCAAAACGAAAAAAACTAAAATAATGATGAAGCCCATAATGGCTAGCACAAAAACTGTCTCTGTTAAGCTAATGCCACGACTGTCTAATTTAGCTATTGTGTAACGCAATAGACATTCCCGCTTTCTAACAATACAGCCACGGCTACCTGGCGGCTGCCACCACCAGGCACTACACCGCTACTATCGCATTTGACGTTACCGGATCCAATTACCATCTCGTTTGTAGCCGGGCTAAACCCAGGTGGTTGACTGGCCGACCAGACTAGCGACCAAGGCACACCTTCAGGGTTTACAAAAGTGTTGCCTATGTAAGTCGTAACGATATTATTGATATCGCCTAGACCTGGCAAATTGCCGTTATTGTCGCTGGTCCAGGTTTTAGTGGCATTCAAATACCTGGCGGCGTCAGCCTCGCGATCATTGTCTTTACGACTATTCCGCCCCTGTTGAATAGCTAATAAAACCAATACCATCAAGAGCGCGGCAATTACTAACACCCACAATAATTCGATTAAAGTAAACCCACGTTGCTTCATTAATACAAATTATACCGCTTTTGCTTAGTAAACAAAAAGAAGCCCGAAGGCTTCCTTTTTAATCTTAACTGATCACTATAGATTGGCTGTGTAAATCGGTCCACTTGCGTTCGTTAACTGCACAGTGATCGTAGTATCGCCGACATTTACATTTGCAGTAGAAGCAGGGTTTGTGGTCGCAGTCAACGCTGTTCCCGAAATTGAAGGAGCGGCACCAGCAATTGCTAGTACTTGCGCTAAATACGCAGCGCTGTCGTTACACTGCTTGGTGTCACCATTTACACCAGCTGCTTCATTAGACCACTTAGTGCAAGCGGCGGCGATGCGGTTAGCGTAGTCTTTACGAGCCTGGTCTTGGGCCGAGTTACGGGCACCAGCAACGGCCAAAAAGACAATGACGATGATCAGTGCGGCAATGGCCAGCACGAAGACGATTTCAATTAATGTGAAACCCTCTCGTTCTTTTAGCATTTTTCTTAACATTTAGGTTCTCACCTCCTTAAATATATTGGTTAAGCTTATTATTATCGGCTTTGGGACAGGTGTCAAGCGCTAGAAGTTGTTCAGGCCGCCGCTGCCGACCAAACCGTAGATTGGTAACAGCACCGCTGCGATGATGAAGGCTACCACTGTACCAAGAATGACGATCATGACTGGTTCAATGGTGGTGGAGAGATTTTTAACGGCCGTGTCCACGTCTTCTTCATAAAACATTGCTACTTTGACCAACATATCATCCAGCGCACCGGATTGTTCACCGATGGCTGTCATTTGTGATACTAGTGGCAAAAAGCTCTCTTCAACCTCCAAGGCTTTGGAGAGCGCCTTACCGCCCTTGACCTTGGCCTCAGCTCGTTCAATAGCGCCCTCGACTACCAGGTTGTGAATGGCTTTACGAGTTACCTCCATGCCTTTGAGCATCGGAATACCGCTATTGAGCAGCACCGAAAGAGTCCTGGCAAAGCGAGCCATGTAGACTTTTTCGAATAAGGTGCCAAACAGCGGCACGCTTAGTTTGAAGTTGTCGTATTGGTGCCGGCCGGTTTCGCTGCGAACGTAATTGTAACCAGCCAGCAGTCCCCCGCCGACTAAGAGCAAAACCAGCCACCAATATTTGATAACGAAAGATGAAATATCGACCAAAATCCGGGTTAGAATCGGTAGATTGCGATGCAGATCATGATAGAGCTGAGCCACTTGCGGCAATAGCGTCACCAGTAAGAAGACGACGACCAAAACCACGACGACCAAAACGATCAAAGGATAAATCATGGCACTGCGGATTTTGCGTAAAATAGCGGCGTCCTTTTCTTGCTGATCGGCCAGGCGCTCCAGCACTTTATCGAGCGTACCAGAGGTTTCGCCAGCTGCCACCAAATAGACGTAGATTTCATTGAATATTTTGGGATGCTTACCTAGGGCTTCGGACAGGCTCATTCCACCTTCAACGGAGGCAATGATATCGGCCGCGGCCTCCTTGAGTGTCTTACTGGAAAGCTGACTCTGGACGTTATGCAGCGATTGAACCAAGGGCAAACCGGCGTTGATTAAGGTTGAAAGCTGGCGGGTAAAAATGACTAGATCGCGAGTACTCACACGGTTCAGGATGTTGACTTTGGCTAAGACGTTTTGCTTGCTCTTGTCCTGAATGGTGATCGGGAAAAGCCCTTGATCGACCAGGAGTTTGGCAGCCGCGCTGGTGCTATCGGCCTGAACCTCGGCTTTTAGCATCTCGCCAGTGGTATTGTTTTTGGCCGTGTACTCGTAAGTTACCACTGGTCCTAACCCTTCATCATGCGATCTAGTTCATGCAGATCGATGGCGTAGTTCTTGGCCTCATCGTAACTAATCTTGCCAGCTTGAATGAATTCAACCAAAGTTTTATCGAATGATTGCATGCCCTGCTCACCCCCGGTTTGAATGGCCGCATCGAGCTGATGGGTTTTGCCCTCACGGATGATGTTGCGGATGGCACCAGTCACCACCATGATTTCGGCTACAGCCACTCGCCCACCGCCAATGGCTGGGATCAGCCGTTGAGAGACGATAGCCTGAAGCATGGCTGAAACTTCGATTCGAACCTGTTGCTGCTGGTGAGGCGGGAAAACATCGATCATGCGGTCGACAGTTTGCGCGGCATTGTTGGTATGCAGAGTGGCTAGCACCAAGTGGCCAGTTTCGGCAATAGTAATGGCCGCTGCAATGGTTTCTAGATCCCGCATCTCGCCGATTAGAACCACATCGGGATCCTCACGCAGGGCCGAACGCAAGCTGGCTCCAAACGAATTGGTGTCGTAGTGGACTTCGCGCTGGACCACAATCGACTTTTTGCTTTTGTGAGCGTATTCGATCGGGTCTTCGATGGTGATGATGTGTAAGGCTTTATCGGTATTAATTTTATCGACCATGGCGGCCAGCGTAGTCGATTTACCAGATCCGGTCGGTCCAGTTACTAGCACTAGCCCGCGGGGTATGTTAGTGAAGTCATTTAGGATCTTAGGTAAGTTAAGTTCTTCGACGGTCCGAATTTTAGTCGGGATCAAACGAAGAGCAGCAGCAATGTTACCGCGTTCGTGGAAGGCATTGACGCGGAAGCGTCCCAGATCGCCAAAGGAAAACGAGAAATCGACTTCCTTGTCTTTCATGAGCAAATTCTTTTGGTCTTCGTCCATGACAGCAAAGACTAGCTTTTCGACGTCATCTTCGCCTAGTACGGGGGCATCGCTGATCGGTTTCAAAGCGCCATCGACCCTTAGCATCGGCGGTACTCCAACCTGTAAATGCAAGTCTGAGGCGTCTTTTTTAACAACGTCTTCTAGAAATAATTCGATTTTCATTGCTGACTTTTCCATCAAGCGTCCGCCGCCACTCTAACCACCTCTTCCATACTGGTGATACCGGCGAGAGCTTTTAGGTAACCGTCTTGCTTCATGGTCAGCATGCCATCGGTTTGAGCCTGAGTTTGAACCTCGGTCGTCGTGGCGTGTTTTAATAGCAAACGCTCCATGGCTTCGCTCATATTAAAAACCTCATAAATTCCAACACGACCTTTGTAACCTCCAGTGCACTCACTACAGCCTTTGGCTCTGAACAAAGTATAAGCGGTTTGTCCGGCCAATGGCAAGTTATCATAACCCAAATCTTTGGTGGCTTCGACCAGGTGAGTTTTTTCTTTGGGCAGGACTTTGCCCAAGACTCGATTGATTGAATCGACTTCGACTTGAGTGGTATTGGACTGCTGGCGGCACTTTTCGCAGAGCTTACGAACCAAGCGTTGGCCAATGACGGTGTTGATGGTTGAGGCAATTAAATAAGGTTCGATGTTCATATCGAGCAATCTCGGCAGAACGCCGGCGGCTGAATTGGTGTGCAAAGTTGAGAGCACGACGTGACCGGTTAGGGCCGCTTGGACCGCCAGATCAGCCGTTTCTTTATCGCGGATCTCCCCGACCATGACCACATTGGGGTCTTGCCGCAATATCGAGCGCAAACCCGAGGCAAAGGTTAGCCCCACATCTGGGTTAACTTGGATCTGATTAATGCCATCGATCTTGTATTCAACCGGGTCTTCTAGGGTCACGATGTTGATGGCGACGTCTTTGATGGCGGAAATGGCTGCATACATGGTCGTGGTCTTACCAGACCCAGTTGGTCCGGTCGAAAGTGTCATGCCATGAGGCCTGTGGATGCCCGCGGTAATCAGCCGAAAGGCCCGGCCCCGAAAACCTAAATTGTTCAATGTCAGTAATTTATCGTCTTTATCCAGCAATCGAATGACGACTTGTTCGCCGTAAACGACTGGGGCTATGGCAATACGTAGGTCAATGGTATGACCGCCCGACTTGATCTGAAATTGTCCATCTTGAGGAATGCGATGTTCATCTATTTTCAAATTGGATAAAATTTTTACTCGCGAAACTAAAGCCGGTTCGATCGACTTCGGCAACTTCATAACTTCTTGCAAAATGCCGTCGACGCGGTAGCGAATGCGCAAGTCTTTTTCCCTCGGCTCAATATGAATATCGGAGGCTTTGGCGCTGGCGGCATAGTCCATTATGGTGTTGAGTGCCCGGGTAATGGGCGCATCTTGGACCAGCATTTGAATGTTACCAGCATTTTTTTTGGTTCCGCCTTCTGGTTTTTCCTCTTCGGACCCAGCCACAGCCTCTTTTAGTAAATCATTACCCCTAATTGCTTCGCTGACTTCCTTGGAGACATCAACGCCATATTGGGTCAAAACCGTCTCCAAGCTTTTACGTGAGGCCATGAATGCAGCAATATTGCGGCCGATTTTGCGCGATAAGAAGTCGATAGCTTGGACGTTGGCTGGATCAAGCATCGCTACAGCTAGACGGCCCTGCATCTCCCCAAACGGCACCGCCATATAACTTTGAGCCGTTTCTTTAGGTAAGAGTAACAAGGTGTCTTGTGGCACTGTAATGCTCGTCAAATTAACATAAGGGTAGGCCGAAGCTTGAGCCGATAGCTTGGTCAGCTCTTCGTCATCAACTAGCTTCATTTCGCTAATAACTTGAAGCAATGGCTTGGATTGTTGGGCCGCTTGAGCTTTGGCACTGTTGAGCTGCGACTCCGACACTAAGCCATTCATAATCAAGAGTTTTTGGATCTTCTGCTGGCTTTCAGTTGAAAGCATACTAACCCTCCCCCACTATTCTACCTCAGTGGACCAAACGGTCGCCCATTGCCAAGGTTATCGATACTAATAGCTGGAGTGAAGTTGGTGACCTGATTGGGATCGGCCAGTGTTGCCATGGCTGATTGGTCAAAGCTGGCTGGAATCGGAGTAATCACTTCAACCGTCGTTCCGGCGCCGCTACTGGATTTCTTGCCGGCCAGGGCGCTGTAGGCCAAGATTGCGACAACCGTTACGATAACGATAGTTAAGACCAAATAAACTGTGTCTTTGCGCTTCATTTGACTACCTCGGTCTTATCCTCTAATACCTGCGGGTTAAAGTAGAAGGTCTGACCCGTGACAGTGGCGGTTAGAGCATCATTCGTCCCAGTGACCTGCACGCCACTGATGATGATTGGCCGGGCCGAGAGCTGTAAGTTGTGCAGGAATTTAACCAATGAATCGTAATTACCTTGAATCGACATACTGAACTGATATGGTTGAGGACCGCTTGGTTGGACACTAGTTGTAGAACTGCTCGTGCCATTAATTGATTGAACCGCAGCACTGGGTGATGATGATGTTGGTGCAGCGCTTGAGGCAGCAGCTGAAGAAACCAGGGCTGGCGAAACACTTTGTAGAGCCACACCGCTGGTGCCAGCGATTGATTCAATGGTGGCAACTAGATCTGGGAAGCTAGCAGTCGTTGGCAGAGCATCATTAATTACTGTTTTGGTTGGGCCAAGGTTTGAATAGGCTTGGGATAGTCCAGGTAAGTTGGCTAGGTTCTGCTTGAGCTGCTTTTCGGCTGAGGCCTTTTTGGTAATAACGGCATTATTATGCCCAATCCGCTTAATTAGCGAACGGCCAAAGACCAAGACGATGATCACCACTAGCGCCACTGCCACCGCACTTAAAGCGATTAGGGCGTTGGTCGAAAGTCTGGGCTTTTTAATGCTATTTGCCATCGGTAGCTCCAGAATTAATAGTGGCGGTAATAGTGTAGGCAACCTTGCCATTATTCAAAGTCACGCTGGAAAGCTGGACGTTGGAGAAGAATTTGGTTTGGTCGCTACTAGCAGCAGCTTCCATAGCTTTGGCAATCCGAGCAGCGGCTAAGTAGCTCTTGGCTTCGGCGCTCAAAGTCAGCTGTTGGCTGGCTATGGTCAGATTAGTGAAGGCCACATCGCTTGGTTCATGGGTCGAAAGTATGCTGGTTAGTTCCGTCATATAGGTACGTTGCGAGTAGAGTTGCGGTAGAGCCGCCACCCGGCCTTGCAACGATAGAATGGTGCCAACGTCTTGGAAGCTAGCAACTTGCTGCTTTTTATCGCGAATGCTTCTGGTTAGGAGCGCTATGCGCAAATTTTGACCTTGAACAATGACAAAGCCAACCACTATCAGAGCCAGGCCCACTACACCTGTAGCAATAGCAATGGTGGCGGCCAGCTGGCGGCGCTGCTTTTCTTGCAACTTCTCCTGGCGAACGTCTGGCAGCAGGTTGATCTTGATACTCATTCGACGAAGTTCCTCTGGGCTAGACCGGAAGCCACACCGTAGTGCGACGATACAGTGATGAGTTTTTCTTGTAATGAGGCTGGGTAGGACACGTTAATCCAGGCATTGCCAATTTCGACAGGCAGACCGATGGCAGTGGCAATGTAAGTTGGCAGTTCAAGCAGCGATGAAGTACCGCCGGTTAGAACTAGCTTTTCGAGTTTGGCTTGGGGGTAGCGACCGGTAAAGAACTTGATCGATTTCTGGACCTCTTCAATTAGGATATCTAGGCTGGGTTTAATAGCTTTGAAGACTTGGCCTTCCAGTTTGGTTTGAGTCAGACCGAATTTGTGAACGAATTGCTCAGCCTGAGCATCGTCCAGGCCCAAACTTTGCGAAGCGGCTTTGACCAAAGTTTGCCCGCCAACGCTGATCGAGCGGATCAATCTGGGAGAATGTTCATGAATAATGGCTAGGTCGCTAGCGATCGAACCCATATCAAGCACTAACACCGCTGGGCTAGTTGGAGGCACCAGGGCTCGATAGAGGGCCGTTGAATTGATTTCTAGCGCCATAACCTCTAGGCCAGCCGTTTCCAATATACGTAAATACTTATCGGTAATGGTTTTGGGCGCAGCTACTAGTAGGACCTCGAGTTCGTTTTCGGTCACACCTGGTCCCAGTACACTCCAGTCGACTTTGACCTGATCAATCGGCATCGGGATGTACTGGTCAGCTTGCAAAGGGATGGCTTTAGCCAGTTCTGCTTCGGATAGCTTTGGGGTGGTAATAATGGAAGCAAAGACCTTCGATGCCGGCAACCCGGCCACGACGTTTTTGGTAGTAAGGCGCAAGTCTTTAACTAACTGAGCCACGGCCTGGCCAAGTTTACCGACATCGGCCGTCGAATCGCTACGAACAGCGCCCACACTTAAAGGTGCGTCGCCATAACTGACCAAAGACGGCTTAGAGCCGCTCCGCCTAAGCTGAACGATTCTGATCGCAGTCTCACCTATATCGAGACCAAAGTAGTCCGAATCCCGCGAAAGAATACCCATTAATATAACCTTAGCATAACTGTTTTGCCCTGTGAAGTTGCTTCATTAATATTTTGGTGGCTCCAAATTAATACCAGTGGCTGCCGACCCAGACGTTATCACACCATCAAATACTGGCGGTGGGGCCACGAATAAGAGGCCGTAGAATTGGCTATTAGTTATATCAAGCGCTTGATTGAGAGCACCCGGAACAATGTTTATAGCCTCGGTTCTGACCGGACCTCGGATGTTGCGATCCCCCACTCGATTGAAGTCGAAAGTTTGAGATGACATTAAACCGTAGAGGAAGAGAGTACGTTGGCAGTTGCTGAGCAAATCGCGATGCTGAGGGGAACCGACCGCACCATCGACGTAGGGCGTACCGTTGTTATCGGTACAAGTTGTAGTTTGCTTTTGAGAATAGAGGAAGCCTTGGATTTGAGTCACCAGCTGTCCAATATTGATATTGCCGCCAGCAATGACCCCAAATGATGCCAGTTGCAGGGCCGGTCGGGCCGTGGTGGTTGATTCAAAAACATTGCCTGCCAATGTGACGTTACCGTCGGCCCATAGAGTTACTCGATTACTGAGCGTTAGAGGGCTGGTAGTAATAGTAGCGTTCCCTGTCACATGTATCAGTATGCCATCGGGCGTGTTAGGGTCAGTCAGCCATTGATCTAAGTTCTTAATGTTATTGGTATCTTTCGATAAATCCGATGCGTTGCCGTTGAAAGTCACAGTTGGTTTGGTGGAAGAATAGCTAACAGCACCTATGCCCGGGTCAGCAATTAAGTCTGGGCGGCAAACCCCGCTGTACCTGTTGGCAGTTAAGATGCCGAGTGGGCCACCGGGGAAGTTTGTCACTAAGCCACCGGCCGAAACCACATAATCGCCTTTCGAGACGGCCGCTCCGGATTGGCCTCTGACGTTATCAGTTGAACTAACCTTACAGGCGACCCGAAAGTACGGGTAATCACCGCCGGAATGGACGTCCCCCGCTCCGGTTGTGAGGTAGGGATACTCGGGCGAATAAATGTAGTTAATGGCTACTTCGTCACCTTGAAGTAAGGGCCGCCCACCGGTTGTCGAATTATAGGTGATAACCAGCTGTCCGGTGTTGGCAAAACCACGCGTGTGAACTGTGTTGTTAAATGGCACTGGGCCAGGGCCATTGATCGTATTGGTTCTGGCCAAGAAGCACAACTGGATAGTGGTATTGCTATTCAAACGATCAATCTGTGTACTGTCTAGGGTCCAGGTAATTGTCCCGCCCGGCGGACCGTTTACCTGGGGTGAAGTAGTAGGGCTCTGAGCACATGCCTGTGATGGTGTACCCATATAAACTTCATGATTTGAATCGAGGGTATCGGTTATGGTCAGGCTGCTAATTTTGCCCAGGATCGGAAATGCACCATTATTGTAGTTGGCCAGTCTCGGGTCAATTGTAATGGCAAAGCCAGGGACACCACTAGTGCAGCCACCGGTGGCGGTCCGGAATATATCAGTATTTTCGGCAAAGAAACAACCGTTTGGTTTTTTGGTTACTTGAACCGCTGCCGGGATTGGGTATTTAAATGTGAGCCAAGTTTCTGAATTGGAAAAATCAGCTTTGGATTGAGTATTGTCACTGGAAGAATTTTGTTCATATTCCCTGAGAGTAAAGCCATCCACGGCATCATTCATATGATCACAGTCATTGCCAGCGCAACCGATAAAATTGGTCAAATCCATGCACTGATTAGCTTGACTTTGATTATTGGTACAAGATGCCATGTTGCCATTGAGCTTTTTGCCAGGATTATTCATCAACGGTTGGACTGATCCAGCCCCGATAGCCGTCTGATTATACCAAACCCAGTTGGCGGGGTTGTTGCATGCAACAGCCGAGCTACCTGGGTATTTTGCCCCACCCATACTATCGTAATCATGTGTATAGTCGACACCCGTCAGGCCACCGGGCGGGAAAATAGTCCGATGACTATTGGCGTCGCTCGCCAGGTTGACAGTATCGGACAAATGACAATTCTCTTGTGTGAACATAAACCCGGCTCCCTTTGTCTGCGCAGAACCTATTGGGTAACTGTAGGGTGGGTTTACTTGATAAACACCGAAAGCATTCTGAGACCAAGGCAATTGATTATTTGCCGTCCAAGGCGCACATGGAATGCTGCCGTAGCCGTCGGCGACGATCTGGGGGTCAGACCCCAATCGCCAGCACCATATGCCAGTTTTGCCAAAGCGAGGGCTATCTATGCCGGCTCCACCAGCATCGTCAGTAAAAGCTGCAGGCGAACGCCAGTCTCTGGCGTACTGAGGTGGACGGCTGTAAGGGGCAACGGACACTGCGCCGGCTTTGGTATAATCGATAAATAATCCGTGATTGTTGGCAGTATTTTGATCTGGAACTCCTAACCGAACTTCAACCGCTCTTTGTCCACCCCATTTGTAAAAAGAATCGTTGGTATCAACAAATCCGTGCAATCTGGCACCACCATTGCTAGTGACTGTTCCGTCCGGTTGAGTATAGGAGACATTGTTCCAGGTACATGTCTCACTCGAGAGTAGTGCTCCAAAAAAGAGTCCGGGGTCATTGTTGGCTCCACTACGAAAAGATCTAGCTTGGTAGTGATAGCCATTATCATTCCACTCATATTCAACCTTCCCATAATCATTAGTGCAGCCGTTTTGGTAATAGGCGCTCGCATAATGCCCCACCAAAAAAACTAATGAAGATGCTATCCCCAGAACACCCAGGGTAAAGTAGGCACGCTGATTCTTGGGGTTGAGGCGCAACCTGGATAGTCCCCTTTTGCCTTTAGCTGTAAACGGCAAATAATTTCGCATAACTTTGGTCAAATTATAGCATAAGCGCTTCAGGGCTGGTTAGTCGCCTGCCTATCTGGTAGAATAGCCGCCATGTCACTATCGATCGGAATCGTCGGTCTGCCCAACGTCGGTAAATCGACCCTGTTCAACGCCCTAACCAAAAACCACGCTCTGGCCGCCAATTACCCCTTTGCCACCATAGAACCAAATGTTGGCATTGCGGCCGTGCCCGATGAGCGGCTGAACCAGCTGGCTGAACTAGTCCACCCGGCTAAGATCACACCGGCGGTGGTAACCTTCGTCGATATTGCCGGGCTAGTCCGCGGCGCCAGCCAGGGCGAAGGTTTGGGCAATAAATTCTTGGCCCACATCCGCGAGACCAATGCCATTTGCCAGGTCGTACGGGCTTTCGAAGACGCGGATGTCCAACACGTTTCAGCAGCGATTGACCCCAAAAACGACATCGAGACCGTCAACGCCGAATTGATCTTGGCCGATATTGCCACCATTGATAACCAAATAAGCAGGGTTCGGGGCGAAACCAAGGCCGACCCCAAAGCGGCTGATCGGCTACAATTACTAGAGCGAGTTAGATCTGAACTGGGTGCCGGCAAATTGGCTGGTTCATTCCTCGATTCGACCGAACTTGATGAACTGCGTGATTTGCAATTACTGAGCGCTAAGCCGTTCATCATCGCTTTTAACTTGGGTGAAGATCAGTTGGGTGATGAGGCTGTAAAAAAGCGACTTGAGGCCTTAGTGGCCCCCTGCCCCAGTGTTTTTTTGTCAGCCAAACTGGAGGCTGAATTAGTTGAGTTGGATCCGGCCGAGGCTCGGGAACTATTGGCCACCGTTGGGCAGGCTGAATCAGGTCTGAGCCAGTTAGCAGCGGCTGGTTTCAAGGCTTTAAATTTGCAATCATTTCTGACGGCCGGCCCCAAGGAAGTCCGCGCTTGGACAATTAATCGCGGCGATACCGCCCCTCAAGCCGCCGGCGTCATTCATACCGATTTTGCCAAGGGTTTTATCAAAGCCGAGATTGTTAGCTTCGATGATTTGGTGGCAGCCGGTTCAATCGCCGCTGCCAAAGCCCAAGGCAAATTACGCCTTGAGGGCAAGGACTACATAATGCAAGATGGTGACGTTGTCGAATTCCGCTTCAACGTTTAGATCCTCGATCCGGAACACTACGTTTCCGCTCAAGGATGACTTCATTTCGTCATTCTTGCGAAAGCGAGAATCAAACAATGTTTTCGTACAAGTCATTAAGATCCGGGTTATCTTTCTGAATCAACTCGAGTTTCCAGGCTCTTTTCCAGTGCTTCAAGTGTTTTTCTCTCGTGATTGCTGTTTCTATTGAGTCGCATTGTTCAAAATAGACCAATTTCTTAAGAGCGTAGCGATTAGTAAAACCAGGAATTTTAGCTTCTTTATGTTCAAAGACCCTGCGTTTGAGGTCATTAGTGACGCCGATATATAGAGTTGGGCGGTCATTAGCCATAATGTAAACGTAGTACTGTTTCATTCTCATATCAGGCAACTAAAACCACGAAATGTTCTTGATTGCCTTTGGGTCCAAGGACGGCTGAATCGGCCGATGCAACGATATCAAACTTTGACCCAAGCTCTAACTTAACTCGCTCGATGATTTCGGCTCTCATTTTCGGATCGCTAATGACGCCGGCAGATTTGTCGGCCAGGGGTTTGCCAGCCTCGAACTGAGGTTTGATCATGGCTACAATTTGACCATTTGGCTTCACGCACATGGCCACCGTATCGATGATTTTTAAGATCGAGATGAACGAAACATCGATCATTGCGATATCAACTTTTTGATCGGACTCGAAGGCCCTGACGTCAGTTTGCTCATGAATCTCAACTCGATCGTCCTGACGCAAGCGCCAATCCATCTGGCCAGTACCGACGTCGACTGCGATGACTTTGGTAGCGCCATTTTGGAGGGCGAAATCGGTGAAGCCGCCGGTTGAGGCCCCAACGTCCAGAACTGTTTTGCCAGCGAATTCCAACCGCAATTCGTCCGCGACCGAAGCTAGCTTGTCGCCGCCTCTTGAGACATACTTTGGCGCTTCTGCCACTTCAACGCGACCATCTGGCATAACTAACAGTCCAGCTTTGGCTGCAACATTGCCATCCAATTTGATACGACCAGCCATAATTAGTGCCTGGGCCTTCGATTTTGATTCAGCCAGACCGATGTCGACCAGCAGTTGGTCTAGTCTGACTTTACTTTTTGCGCTCAAGATATTGGCCCGTCCGAGTGTCAACTTTTACGACATCACCAGGGTTAATAAACAACGGGACTTGAAGTTGGACACCCGTTTCAACCGTGGCCGTTTTCATGGCCGCTGTCGCAGTATCGCCCCGTATCCCTGGTTCGGTCTGGGTGATTTTCAAAAACAACGAGTTTGGCAGCTCAAGACCAATGACTTTGCCCCCAAAGTTAATAAGTGTGACGGTGCTGCCCTCGGCAATGAACCTGGCCGCCTCACCCAAGACATCCTGACCAATGGCCTCCTGTTCGTAGGTAGCTTCGTTCATGAAGTGATACTGCTGCCCATCGCGGTACAAAAACTGCATCTGCAGCCTGTCGATCTGGGCAGGTTCAACTTTCTCGGCTGGGCGAAAAGTCCGCTCTTGAACCGACCCATTTAGAAGATTCTTGAGTTTAGTTCGCATGACGGCTCCACCCCGACCTAGGCTGACGTGCTGAGAATCAACCACTTTAAATGGCACCCCGTCGAGGGAAATCAAAGTCTCTTTTTTGAGGTCGTTAATTGAATACATTTATTATGCGGATATTTAGTTTATCGCACTACAAAGGGAATCAATGCAATGTGCCGAGCCCGCTTTAAAGCCACGGCAACGCGCCGCTGGTGCTTCAAACAGTTGCCACTGCGCTTGCGTGATTCAATTTTGCCGTAGGAATTAATGTAGCGCTGCAATAGTTTAACGTCCTTGTAGTCGACGTCTTCAACCTTATCGGCACAAAACCGACAGACTTTTTTGGTGTAGTAGTTAGCCATTGATACTCCTTAAAACGGTATTTCGTCTAAATTAACTTTGTCATCGCCAATGTCTTCGATTATTACATCATCACTTTTGGCACTAGACGCCTTCGAGGCGGTTGGTTCTGGGCTGCCAGCTTCACCGGGGCGATCCAGGAAGTTAACGTCACTAGCTACAATCTCGGTCCGTTGTCGTTTGACGCCATCCTTCTCCCAACTCTGGGTTTGCAAGCGTCCAACCACCATCACTTTGCGGCCTTTGGCTAGATACTGAGCGGTTAACTCGCCTAATTTGCCCCAGGCCACGATTTCGTGGTATTCGACCGCCTCTTTGCGCTCACCACTGCCATCTAGCCAGCTGCGATTGGTAGCTACGGCAAAGGATGCCACTTGCTGACCAGTTGGAGTTGTTCGTAGCTCAGGGTCTCGGGTTAAGTTCCCCATTACGATAGCTTGGTTAAAACTTTTAGCCATTCTTAGTCCTCCTCACTGACAGCTGCTGCTGTCTTTTTAGGTTCATTTTCTTTTGCAGGCGATTTGGTCTCGACGAAGCTCACCAAGAGGTGCCGAATGATCTCCTCGGTGATCCGCAAACTGTCCTCGACCTGACGGACTGATTCGGGCTGGAGCTGGACTTTGAAGTAGACATATACGCCGAAGTCATGCTTATTGATCCGATAAGCCAGACGTTTTTTACCCCAGTTGTCACGCTTAATCACCTTACCGCCGGCATCGGTAATGATTTTCTCGATTTTTGCCACCGGTGCATCGGCATCGATTTCCAGATCGGGATGCAACAGCACAATTAATTCGTAAATTCGCATAATGTCCTTTCTATGGCTCCTCAGCTTGTGAGGACCTAACTGTGTATTATTCGCAATTAGGAAAAAGGTTAGTTTATATCTGTGCTATTCTACGTACCAGGGAGTAAATAGTCAAGGATAGAGTTAATGTTTGTAGTCGGAAGCAGTATATCAAAGCTACCAATTATGGCGCTCGATAGCGGAACCGAGGTGGCGAATGTGTCGCGGCCAGTCATTGATAGTAAAAATCTAGAGGTACCGGCTTTGATCTGTTTTGACCAGCATCGCCACGAGTTAACTCTTGCCACCCGAGACATTCGCCAAGTTAATCCCCATGTTATCCTGATAAATTCAATAGATGACCTAAGCGAACCAGACGAAGTGGTTCGACTCAAAAGCTTACTTGAAGACAATTTTTCACTTATTGGCCTAAGTGTTAGAACCGAAACTGGTACAAAGATTGGTAAAGTCGCCGACTACATCATAAACATTAAGACTTTTATGATTCAAAAACTCTACGTTAAGCAGTCAATTTTAAAAAATATGATGTCTTCCAACCTATCGATCGATCGTCGACAAATCGTTGATGTAACCAAGAAAACCATCGTGGTTCGGGATGCTTCAATCAGCGAATCACTTGCCGCCTCCACCATACCAGTAGCATCTGAATAGCGGTTGTGCTAGAGGGACTCGACTGTTAATATGAGGCCTGGAGGAGTTTTGATGATTGTGGTTTTACTCTGGGCCCTGGCGTTTGCGATGGCCTACCGGTTGATTACAGCCAATGAATCTCGCTAAAATCTTGTTTTAGAATTTGTAGAACCAGGCTAATTCGAAAACCCTGGCGAACAAGGTACCCAACCAGCTTCTGACGATCCTGGGGGGTATTTTTTTGGAGTTTCTTTTCGATCAGAGCCAAAATGGCCACCCGATCATGGTCCTCAGATTCAAGCGCCGTAGCAGTTTCCTTAATCAAATCCGAATCAATCCCCTTGAGCACCAATTCCTGGCTCAACCGCCTAGTGCTGCGATTTTTGGACTTAGGTTGGTCAACCCAGCTAGCAGCAAAGGTTATATCGTCTAATAGTTTGATCTCGCTTAAGCGAGTTACTACGGCATCAACAGTTGGCTCGTCATATTTTTTACGGCTCAAGCGATCTCTCATTTCGCGTTCGCTCCGCGGGCGATATGATAGCAATCGATAGGCCGCTTGAAGGGCTTTACCGTATTCTGAAGCCTGCTGGTAATCCTCAATTTCAGCCTCTGAGAGCTCTTGGCCGGATGCCAACTCACTCTCAGCCAATTGCTGCGCCGAGAGTGAGAAGCCGTATTTGTTATCGATGTAAATTGAGTAACGATCCGAGCGTTTTACCTGCTCCTTGATCGCAGTTACGATCGGCATTTAAGCCTTGAGGCCAGCCTCTTTACGAACAGCCGCTGTGATTTCTTTAACTACGGCCGGATGTTCTTTGAGGTAGCCTTTGGCAGCCTCACGACCCTGGCCAATCTTTTCATCCTTATACTCGTACCAGGCGCCGCTCTTGAACACTTGGCCGTATTTAACCGCTAGATCAATCAGATCGCCGGCCACCGAAATGCCTTCGTTGTACATGATATCGAATTCGGCAATCTTGAAAGGTGCAGCGATCTTATTTTTAACGACTTTGACTTTAACATGGTTACCAATGGAGTTTTCGCCATCTTTAAGAGTTTCCATCCGACGAATATCCAAGCGTACGGAAGCGTAGTACTTGAGTGCCTGGCCTCCGGCCGTCGTCTCCGGGCTGCCAAACATAACGCCAATTTTCATGCGCAGCTGGTTGATGAAGACAACGGTGGTTTTACTTTTATTGATGACGCCAGTCAATTTGCGCAGGGCTTGCGACATCAAACGGGCCTGCAAGCCCGGCAGTGAATCACCCATTTCGCCTTCGATCTCGGCCCGTGGCACCAGCGCAGCTACCGAATCAATCACCACAATATCAACGGCGTTTGAGCGAACTAAAGTCTCGCAGATTTCCAGCGCTTGTTCACCCGTATCCGGTTGCGAAATGAATAGATCATCTAATTTAACGCCAATTTTGCCGGCATACTCGGGGTCTAGCGCATGTTCGGCATCAATGAAAGCGGCTAGTCCTCCATGCTTTTGGACTTCAGCTACAGCATGCAGTGCCAGGGTCGTCTTCCCACTCGACTCTGGTCCGTAAATTTCCACCACCCGGCCTTTGGGTATGCCCCCACCTAAAGCGATATCTAGCGCCAAACTGCCGGTGGGGATTGTTTCTACATCAATGTGATGAGCATCCCCCAATTTCATAATGGCGCCCTTGCCGAACTGTTTTTCGATTTGAGCGACGGCCAAATCGACTGCTTTGAGCCGCTCCCCTTTATCGCCCGATTTCGTTTCCACGACCGCTTCTTTCTCCGCTACTGCTGTTGACATTGTAACTTCCTTTACCTGTTAATTCTAGGTTGCTTTGATCATAACCGAACAAAAGCCGAACTGTCAATGGCAAAGTTTGGCGGTCTGATTTTACCCAGACCGCCTTATTGCTACGAAGCCTTCTGGACAGACTTAGCGTCGGCCCAGAATGTCAGCTTTACGCCCCGCACCCACCTACGATTTTGGCCCGAACGTTGCCCAAGTATTTGCTTCCAACCCTCCCCACAGATCTGGCACTGGTAAATATTGGAGTGAGCACTGTCGTCAGCTTCACCAAGATATTTGAGATTACCCGGAATGCACTGGTGTACGCCGAAGAGTTCCCATGAATCGATCGGATAACAACCGCTGCGCTGGGCCCAACCCTCCTTTGCCATCGAATCCAAGCAACGTCGAACATCGTCTTCAGTAACTCTTGGGCTTTGCCGTTTGATCTTGTCGTAGATGCTCAGGGTTGAGGGCAACATACGACCAGCCCTCACCAGGATTCGCTCGATCAATGGCTTAAGAGCGGCTTCTAGCTGAGCATTGAGTTCATCCACCTCAGCTTGCCTGGCATCCCGTTCCTCAATTGTTTTGAGTGAGAGTGTAACTTCCTGGTAGCGCATTGTTTCTCCAGTCGCATGCTGCTACAAGACGGTATTAGTCTATCCCTATCAAAGCGATGGTTCAAGGATATGTAGACAAAACTGCCTTTACCGATAATTAACGAAATCGAGCGGGAAATCGAACTCCCCTGCCTTCAATGCCGCCATCACCCCCTGCAGGTCGTCTTTACTCGAACTGGTCACCCGCACGGCGTCGCCTTGAACTTGGGTTTTGACCTTCGGAAACGCCTCGCGAATGGCTTTAGTAACCTGCTTGGCTTTGTCTTGATCCAAGCCTTTTTTAAATGGGATGGTCCAACGCACTTCTTTGCCACCCTGCACGGGCTGAGCCGAGCTATCCAAAGTCTTTAGGGATAGGCCCCGCTTGATTAATTTGCCTTGGACCACGTCCAGCACGGCTTGGGCTTGATTGTCGCTATCTGCAGTAATTAACAGACCGGTTTTGCCTTCGACGAAGTCGACTTTGGCACTGGTGTTCTTAAAATCGTAACGGTTGGCAATTTCGCGCTGGGCTTGATCGATAGCGTTGGCCATCTCGGCCGCATCGAAATCACTCACCACATCAAATGAAAAATCTTTTGCCATGACTGCACTATAATGAGTCTATGAATAAAAGTGAACTAGAAACATTTTTGCTAAGCGCCAGAACCAAGACTTATGCTGCTGGAACCGGTAAGGTCAAACCCGCTTTGGAGGGTTCGGTTCAATTCGAGTACGCAAGTGAAAACTGGTTGTACCGAGATATATATTACATTGGCAACGGCATTTTCCCTGGATTAGAAACCGTATTTTTTAAGGATGAGCCAGTTTGGTCAATGTCATATTTCGGTGATTTCTCTGCAATGACCGAGGAACAGGCTGACACTATGTTGCGGAAGGCTTTGATAGATTTATGGGAAACAACAAGGATCTATCGGCCCGTTAATAAAGACTATGGAGAATTCGTCTACAGATGCGATGGGGATGGATCGATTGATCAGCTGTCTGGAACCGAAAGCATTTCCGTAGACGGCAAAGAGGTTTACGTCTTCTATTATGCTGGCGGTTTTATCGGTTAAGGGATCACAGTATCTTTGGTAAATTCCAAATCACGTTTGATTTCGCCGTCTTTGCCAACCGGATCGATCGATTTGGCTGCCACCACCGAATTGGTCACTTTTAGAGCCGTTTGGCCGGCGTTGCTGGTGGTTATAACCACTCTTTGATTACCGCTAAAGGTCTGGGTGGTACCGGCGAGCATGGTGCCCTGGAAGACCAGCTTGTCATCAACTAGAACCGTGATAGCGGCCGCGGTGGCCTTGATGCTGATATCGACCCGTACTCCATCAATAGTGGCTGGTTCGCTGGTTTGAGCCCCCAGCGGTTTAGGAATCTTGGCCAGAATGCTGCGGGTCACCACGGTGGTTTTGCCCAGCTTGTTTTTGGCCATAACCCGAATAGTGTTGACGCCATCTTGGAGGGCAACTTTTTCGGCAAAGGCGCCATTGGTGTCGGTAAGCACCGGTGAATCGTTAACGAAAACATCGGCCCCCAATGTGGCATGCCCATTAACATCAGCCAAGCTGCCTTCAATAACTTGATCACTCGACGGATTAGTAACGACTAGTTTGGGGGCAGCCGCCAGCGTTGAAACCTGCCAGCCAAAGTAGGCCATGACGGCAGCCAAGATTAAGACCGCCGCCGATACGATAACAAGGCGTGGTGTGATGACGAAGCTTTTGGTCGGCGGTTGAATTGATTTGGGCCGCTCGTCTGGTAGGTCGCCGCGCTCCACCAAATATTGCGATGAGATGACTCGGCCGTTTAAGCCCAAAAAATCGGCGTAACTTTGGACGAAGCCCTTGGTGTAGACGTCATGGCTAATGCTATCGTAGTCGCTATTCTCCAGCGCAATTAAAAACTTCCCCCTGATTTTGGTGGCTAGTTCGACGTCCGTCAAACTAAGTTTCAGGCTTTGCCGACGTTTTTTTAGGATTGGTCCAATTAGCTGATTTTGGGCCAGTTTGGGATCATTCTTCATAGGTTATGTCGGTTGCAACATTGTCGATATGATCAACCAGCACATCGCGCGGCCGGGCGCCGTCGGGCGGACCAACCACTCCCCGCTCTTCCAATAAATCGAGTAAACGAGCGGCTCGGGCGTAGCCAACCCGCAGGCGCCGCTGCAACAGCGAGGCCGAGGCCTTGCCGCTGCGAATAACGGTCTCGGCGGCCTGCTCGAATAGGTCGTCATCGCCGGTCTCCTCAAAGTGAGAGCCCCGGCCACTGGTCCCCAATTTAACTGGTTGGCTGGTGACTTCCTCGTTGTATTGAGGTTCGCGCTGAGACCGCAGATAGCCATTTACGGCGTTGACCTCTTTGGTCTGAATCAGGGCGCCCTGGACTCTGATAGGCTTAATTAAATCTGGGCTGATGAAGAGCATATCACCTTTACCCAAGAGCTTTTCGGCCCCCGATTGATCAAGGATGGTCCGAGAATCAATTTGCGATGCCACGGTGAAGGCCACTCGGGCTGGAATGTTGGCCTTGATCAAACCGGTAATAACGTTAACACTTGGTCGCTGGGTGGCCAGGACCAGGTGGATGCCGGTGGCCCGGGCCAGTTGGGCTAGCTGAACTATCAAGGCCTCAGCGTCGCGGCCGGCCGATTGCATGAGTTGGGCCATCTCATCAATTACAATCACGATATAGGGCATCCGCTCTGGCGGTTTGGCTGAATTATATTCAACGATGTTGCGCTTACCGGCGTCGTTAAGCATTTTATAGCGCCGCTGCATTTCGGCCACCGCCCATTTGAGCGCCGAAATGGTTTGATCATCCTCTGTAATAACCGGTGCGAGCAAATGCGGAATGCCATTGAAAGGCGTTAATTCGACTCGTTTAGGATCAACTAAAATCAACTTGAGATCCGATGGCGAATTACGATACAGCAGCGTCGTTAGCAACGAGTTAATCATGACGCTTTTACCAGTCCCGGTGGCGCCAGCGATCAGCAGGTGCGGCATGTTGGATAGATCGGCCAGCGCCGGGCGACCAGAGACGTCGCGGCCTAGAGCGAAGGTCATGCGCGTACTTTTTTGAATTTCCTCGGTTGCTAGGATGTCTTTGAGCGAAACGATGGCCGCGGCTTTGTTTGGCACTTCGACGCCGACAGCACTTTTACCCGGAATAGGCGCCTCAATGCGCAGAGGATGGGCCGCCAGCGCCAGCGATAGGTTGTGATCCAACCCGGTGATTTTGTTCAGCTTGACGCCGCTGGAGGGCTTCAGTGTGTACTGAGTCACGGTCGGTCCAACGTTGACCTCGCCCATGGCCACTTCGATGCCAAAACTATCGAGGGTTTTTTGAATAATGGCAGCGTTTTCTTTGACGTTACCGGCATTGGGTTTGCTGGTGGTGCTAGCTAACAGGTCTAGCTCCGGTGAGACCCAATCAGCATCGGCCATGACAGTCAGAGCCTCCATCTCATCCTTACCCCGCCGGCTGGCGTCAAGTTGGCCTCGGATTGGCAATCGGTTGTTGATATTCAAACCGGCTGGCTCGTTAATCTGGATTTCCTCTTTCGGACCACGCCGAAACAAGCCGATTAAACCGTGATAAATGTCGCTTAAGCGGGCGTTAGCGGCCATAACCAAGCAGATCGCCATGACAGTTAATAAAATAACTACCGCGGCTGGCACGTTGACGATACCAAGCAACCCGCGGCTTATAGCATATCCGCTCATGCCTCCACCCTGCCCCGCCTTGGCCAGACTCAAAGCGTTTTCGGTAGCCGAGCTGAAATGCAGCAAGCCGGCCAATGCTAACATAAAACCAATCAGCCCAGCATAATTCATACCACCAACCTCATACTTCTCGGGTTGAAACAGCAACCAGGCTAATAGCCCCAATACCACTGGCAACAAGTAAGCCGCATACCCTAGCACTAATCGCAGCCCAGTAAAGACCGAGCTTACCAGGGTACCCCCAACATGCAGGGCTGCCAAAATCAGCAGCAATGCTAGCGCCACGCAGACTATGGCCGCGATATCTTTGCTGATCGCCGGGCTGAGTTCCTCCTTTGGCTTGGAGTTATCCTTCTTCTTGGTGCGGCGTTTTTTGGCCATATCTCCTAGATTATACCGCTTACGGAGTCGCTAGGGTATAGGGTTGTGTCATAGTTAGGCTGCTTTAGGTAAGTCTTCTTCCTCATGCCGCTTTGCAAGCAAGTCAGTAGCGGGCGTAGCTGTATATTCTGGGGGCATCAAATAACCGTATGTGATAATCCGCTCAATTTGCTCATCACTTAAGTCAGAGCTGCCACTCCGCTTGAGACTGCTGATCAGCTGGACACGTTGACTATTGTATTGCAGCGCGGCTTCAGACTGAGATCGTTGCGGCTTTTGATTAAGCGACTCTTGATGAGACGCAAGTTCCAAATAGGTGTCACTCGGCTCGTGATTGGCAAAAACTTCCGGTAGGACTGAGCCGCTATTAATGATTGAATTAACCTCGTCCTGGTTATAGCCTTGGGTCAACAAATCTGAGCGCCTAGCCTCCCTTTCTGCTTTGTCAATTTCGACTTGCCTGTGAGCCTCAATACTTGGATCAGGCGGCATAGCTTGGAAGGCATCCTCCAGGTGAGGTTGGTCGCTGGATAGATCCGCAGGGTTTATGGCTGGTTTAAACTCCGGTTCGGGTTGACCGGGCAGGGCTTCGCTCATATAGGTATTTATAGCTGGATGAGAAAAAACTTACAAGTTTGTCGATGCAGCCAGGTGGATTAGCTATTAAACTTCATTCACTACTGGCAGCACCATCGGGTTGCGCTTGGTTTTGGCGTAAATAAAATCGGCGACCGCATCGTGTAGTTCCAGTTAGAATTTGGCCCAGGGCAGTTCATATTTTCGACTAGGTGTCGATTCTCTGGTGTCAAACAGGTAAAATTTACTGACTGATATTTTATATATCTTATGGCCATCTTTGGACCTGGCTTCGTCCAGAACCTCTTGGCCTAAATTGAATCGATCGTTTAGTGCTATAACAGCTTTGTCGGATGGTTTGACGTCATCTAGCAGCTCAGCTTTCCCCTCAAAGTAGACTCCTCTGGGTTTATCAGTTAATCCGTGTGGCTCGACGATGTTACCCGCGACATTGGGATTTTGGGCTATCTCTTGGCTATGACGAGTTGATTGAAGAGACCTAAAGTACAGGTTCAAGTCCTGATCGTAAGCGTAATGAACCTCACAAACCCACGGCTGATTGTTGAAACAGGTGGCCAAGGACACATGTATCACCTGGGCGATGTAATCTCGGATCGTTTTTTCTACATCTTTGATCATGGACTCCAACTTAAGGCAGTTCTAAAAATTTTGAAAATCTAGCTAAAGCATCAACGTTTTGGGGAGAGTTAGTTGTAACACGATAATACCTACCTCCTGTTGTACCTGAAAATGATCCGTGCCCACCAGATGCATTACAAACATTGGCACTATACTGCTTTATCCATGTGTTCATGTCAGAGCTAACTTCTAAGTGCACTTCGTCATTTGCAGCAGTCCAGCACGTAAAATTGAAAGTCACGTAATTGTAATTTTGTGCGTCAAAAACTGGTGATACAGCCAAATTGTCGGCAGTTGTTAGAAACTGAAAGTCAAATGATGATACTGACTCAAGCGACGAAACCCTAGAGCCTAAGTTATCTATATCTCCTTGTTGTTGGTTGTTTTTATCCTCCTCCGATTTCAATGAGGTAGAAATTTCACTGTTCCTCTTCAGTAAGAAGCAGACCGAATTGTTTATTGTGTTGGTTGCAGACGATACTTGGCAGTTTGACAGTGACCACTTCAGCGCAGCACTGTAAAAATCTGCACTAGTTAGGGCGTAGGCTGCAGTAGGTAAAAGTATCAATGAAGAGAAGACCAAAGCAATGAGCCATTTTGGTTTCGACTTAATGAAATTCAATATTTTATCAACTCCATCTATGCAAATACTTATACTCCTTAAAACCGAGGAGGTAAACTAATTAAACTTCATTCACTACTGGCAGCACCATCGGGTTGCGCTTGGTCTTTTGGTAGAGTAGGTCGGCTACGGTGTCGCGCAGATCAAGCTTGAACTTGGCCCAATCAACTGGCCCGCTGCCACGGC
>DATIHN010000012.1 GCA_035480635.1 Candidatus Saccharimonadales bacterium | reverse complement strand
ATCTTGCGGGTAATTTCGCGAACGTAGTAAGCCCGGTCCGGATTATTCAAAAACAGGCTTAAAAGTTTAACTCTCGTCTTCGATCCAAATAAGTGCTCAAACACCTGCCGACCATCCCCATAGTTATCTTTATATAAGATTCTAACCTATAAAGCCGGCAAAAGCCAAGCCTAACTTGTTAGTCTGGTAGTAGGCATATTGGGTTTAGGTGAACAAGCTTTTTGTCTTTAGCTAACGCGGGCGACGACTAGCGGTCTCGGCGGCGAGTAGCTCCAAACTGTCATCTAAAGGCTCTAATTTGAGGTCTCGGCCAGACTTATGGCTCAATGCAGCCATGATTAAGAAATCCGCTAAACTTGGGTTTTTGGGTAAAATTGGTCCGTGCAAATAAGTCCCAATAACGTTTTTGAAGACCGCACCCTCTTGACCGCTGGATCCATCATTGCCAGCGCCCTTGATTACCCGACCTAAGGCTTTCTGACCGGAATCGAGCTTTGTTAGCCCGCTATGATTTTCGAAACCGATTAGAGTGCCATACTCGGATTCAACCGAAATATTACCTATTAGCCGCTTTGCGCCGCCAGTCGTTTCAGCCTCAAATAGACCGATCCCAGGAATATCCAGGCCATCGGTTGTAGTGAAACGGCGACCAAAAAGTTGATACAAGCCGCAGACTAATAGCATCGGAACGCCCCGCTCAGCCGCGGATTTGATGGATGTGCCATGGCGAGTTAAATCCTTGGCCACTAGTTCCTGTCCCTTATCCTGTCCACCGCCGCCAAAGATAATGTCGCTGGCGCTAAAATCATAATTTGCACCCAAATGAACTTCGTCTAACCTAGTATCAATCCCCCGCCAGCGGCAGCGTTGCTGCAAAGCGATGATGTTGCCACGATCCCCATAAAGGTTCATTTCAGCTGGGTAGAGATAAGTGATTACCAACGGCTTCATCAATTCATCCTCGCTATGGGAGTGCTACGTCCTAAACTGCGCCTGGTTGCTAGCATGGCGGTGTAGGTTGGTAGAATGATACCACTGCCGCCGAGAGGAATTTGGTCTATGAACCGCTCGATCGCAGCGTCTATGTCCAGCAATGGCTCAGATTTGAGACCGGCATATTTAAGTCTTAAAGCCAGATCGTAGGCCCTCAACCCGCTGGCACTAAGCTGGCCAGTCGAGCCAACATCTTCGAAAGCCACATCCCACAACCAAGATACGTCGCGCCCATCAGCAATCAAGTCATTGATAATGATCAACAGCGGTTGTGATTTTGGATCTAATAAATAGGTTTGAATAATCTGGTTAAAGCCGGTTGGGTTCTTAACTAAGTAGAGTTCAACTTGTTTATCGTCGACAGTTACGACTTCGGCCCGACCAAAGGCTGCTGGCATTTTGACTACACTCTCAACGGCCGATTCTAGCCCGACACCCAAACTCATTGCCAATTGAATCGAGCCCAGAGCATTGTAGAGATTGTACAAACCAGGTAGTTGGAGCTCTAATTCAGCCCGCTTCTGACCAGAGTGAATCTCCATAACTGAAGACTTAGTCGTAAGTAATGTTGCTTTTCCAACAACATTTAGCTTCGGTTGATGAAAGTCTCCGGTTGGGCAATCATAGCTGCCAATGTGTGAATAATAGATGCTCTCATAGCGCAGGGGGCTAGCACAGACCGGACAAACACTGGAATCAGCTGCAAAATCGTGAGGCAATTTTTTAACCGGTGCTGATTCAATGCCAAAGTAGGAGGCGTTTTTAAGCCCGCGTCCCAACCAAGCTACTAGAGGATCATCGCCGTTTAAGATGATGTTAGCTGGAGTGCCTTCAAGGGCCTGACGTAGTTTGGCGGCTAAAGTGTTTAGTTCGCCATAGCGATCAAGCTGATCACGAAACAAGTTTAAGACCATAGCGGCCTGAGGTTTTAAGGCTTTAAAAGCTTCCGGGAAAGCCGCTTCATCAACTTCAAAAACCCCAAAATCATAGTTCATTCGACCGCTAAGACTACAACCCGCTACCAGATGCGATATTAGGCCTCTAGTTAAATTTGAGCCGGCTCGGTTGGATAGCACTCGTCCCTGGCTCTGTCCCAAAGCCGCTACCACCATCCGAGTGGCCGTGGTTTTACCATTTGTGCCGGTGATTAAGACCGAGCCCTTAGAGAGTTTAGAGCCCAGCTTGCTTAGGATGTCGGGTTGGAGTTTTTCGGCAATCAAACCTGGTAATGCTCCGCCCTCTCCGCGTCCAAAAGCCGTACTGAGCCAGCCAGCCAATTTGGCTATCCAGATGACAATGATTGTTGGCATGAGCTTATTATACCTTTTGCTTCTCCAGGGCAGAGCTTATGGCAGCGTAGGCCTGATCGACACCATTAAACCATCTGATGTCTGGATTACGCTTGAACCAGGTTAGTTGGCGCTTGGCTAGAGCCAAATCGCCCCGCACGAACTGGGCTTTGGCTTGCTCCAAGCTGCCCCGGCCCTCGATATATGGGCGAAAAGCCCGATAACCAATGCTGGTCAGCGCCTCAGTATTCCAGCCATAAGTTTGGGCGATTTCTCTGACTTCATTCTCAAAGCCAGCCTCGACCATGACATCAACTCGACTGCTAATCCGCCGCTCCAATGTTTCCAAGTCAGGCTTGAGTCCAATCAAAATTACCCCAGCACCAAGCTGACTCTTGGCCTTAGGTTGTCCGGCCGTTTCAATTGCTCGGATGACGCGACGAGGATTTTTGAGATCGATTTGCTCAGCAGCCTCGGGATCTAACTGCTGGAGTTGTTGGACTAATTCGGCGATTGCCTTGGACTCGAGCTGGCGCCTTAGCTCATTTGAAGGGCCAGCCGGAAACTGAAAGTCATAGATCACCGAATAAACGTAGAGCCCGCTGCCGCCAACTAAAATCGGTAAGCCGCCGCGTGAATGAATTTCCTCAATAACACGGTTTGCCCTAGCTTTAAATTCAGCCGCGCTAAAGGTTTGATCGGGGCTTATTATATCGAGCAAGTGGTGCGGAACTTGCGCTCTTTCGGCCTGGCTCGGTTTAGCCGTACCGATGTCCATGCCTTTATAAATGGTCCTGGAATCAGCACAAATGATCTCACCGCCAAACTGTTTAGCAACCCTAATGGCCAGATCGGTCTTGCCCGATGCCGTTGGTCCAACAATGGCCACCAGCCTAGTCATTTGGCCACCACAGCAAAGACTCCAAACCAACCACCCGATATTTATGATCAACCATCACCCCTTCGGCTTTTAGATCTCGTTTATGGGCCTCTAACCCTCCAGTGGTGTAGCCCCGAGCCAGAGCGCCATCTTTGTGGACGACTCGCTGCCAGGGCAAATCTAGCGGACCCCAATGCGCTACTTGACCGACGATTCTAGCCGAACGGGGCGAACCCAACAGCGCAGCAATCTGCCCATAGGTCATGACTCGCCCCCTGGGAATTCGAGCGACTAGTTGATAAACGCCGACTTTAAAACCGCTAGACTCGGCCATCCAGAACCTTTAAACGGCAGACCCGATCACCGGCATTAGGGTTGAAGTCATGCACGTCCGGCCAGTCTTGTTGGTCGAGGTTTTGGCCTGGGTTGGTTATCAGAATATCTTGATACCGGACACCGTTGGACTGCTTGATTTCACGACTGTCAGCGTAGCGAATTTTATCTGGTGCAACCGAAATAACTACCCCAAGGTGGTCCCCGGCTGCACTGGTCATTTTAATCATGTCCCCCGGCTGAATGTCGCTGGCTGAAACAGCTTTGGTGGCAGCCTCAGCCGTTAGTCTGGCCACGTTAGTAATGTGCCGAGGGTTACGCTTAAATAAACGCGAGACTTCCGCAATCGTGATTTGATCTGGCAGCGCATCCAGAGTTGGCTGGCTTACTCCAGCTTCCTGCCAGGACAGCTTTTGACTGGCCTCGATGATATCATTCTTAGGCGCAAACAAATGTTCAGCTAGATCCTGATCGGTTAGATCTCGAACCAAACGTTCAAGGATATGGTAGGCTAGCGCCGAACAGTCGACGCCCAAGCCATGCTGCTTCATTAGGCTACGATAGCCATCTTCAGTCCGAGGCGGCTGGTCGGTTTGGGCTAAAATATCGAGTAAGGCACTTCGAAGCTCGGTTGGAGTCCCCTTCCCGACCAGTGGAGCATCAAGATGATAGGGCGGTTTGGCCCAGTTAATCCAATACGGAGTCCAGAATTTAACGTCGTTAACGCTTAAGTGGTACTCCTCTGTAGCATTGGTTAGAATATCTGAAGCACTGGCCATCTTAGCTCCGATTCTCGGTGGCAGCTTTGAGATGGCCAACGAAGACATCGACTTCGACGCCACTGCCAAATTCTTCCAGACCTTTGCGAGCCCGAGGCTTTAGCCGTTGGCGTTTGAGTTCATCGGGCCCAATCACCACACTATAGGGCACCTTCATCAGTTCAGCGTTGCGAACCTTTTTGCCGACCGACTCTTGCGAAAGATCAGTACCGACTCGGATATCGAGCTGGCTCAATTCTTGCCGCAGTAATTCAACGTATTCAGTCACTTCCTTAGTATCATTCAAAGCGATTAGCCGAACCTGTTCAGGGGCCAGCCATAGTGGAAAGGCGCCGGCGTAATGCTCAATTAAGAGCATGACGAAGCGTTCGAATGAACCGAGTATGGCGCGATGAATCATAACTGGAGTCTTGGCACTGCCGTCGCTATTGGTGTAAGTTAGCTCGAAACGCTTGGGCATGGCAAAGTCTAGCTGGATGGTAGCTAGTTGGGTTTCGCGACCAAGCGCGTCTTTGAACATAAAGTCCAGCTTGGGTCCGTAGATTGCGGCCTCGCCCTCCATCCGCTTGGCGTCTAGTTTGAAGGTTTTTGAGACTTCCGCCAGGGTAGCTTCGGCCTGATCCCAATCACTCGGCTCGCCAATGTAGCGGCTATGATCTAGAGCATCTCGGACTGATAGTGAGACCCAATGATCACCCCACAGGCCCAGCTGCTGGTAAAAACTCTTGATGATTTGAATGATGATAGCTGCCTCATTTTTGATCTGATCAACCATGCAAAAAA
>DATIHN010000011.1 GCA_035480635.1 Candidatus Saccharimonadales bacterium | reverse complement strand
TAGTACCAACCGAATTACCGAAGACATGTTGACAGCAGAGCGCAAGTCGCCTAGCTTGCCTGATGAGTGGGACGCTGAAGCTTTTAAGACTTATAGCAACGTAACACACTCTAGTGTTGTCTATACCAAGAAAGCAGCTTTAGAGATTCCTTATAATTCGGCACTGCCAGTGCTGGATGACTATGATTTGATCTCGCGCTTCATCGAAGCGGGTAAAAAAATGCATTTAGACCCTAAAGCAGTGACGGTTATTTGGCGGCGTCATCCCGCAACGGTGACTAATGATTCAGTCAGCATCCAAAAGGTTTACCTGCAAGCTATTCGTCACTGGCGCGGCTGGGTAAAAGAAAATGTTGATTTAAGTAAGCTTGCCAAATGAAGGTCGCCTTAACAATTAAGCCGTGGTGGGTCTTGCCCACCTCGACCGAGCATACCTGGGCGCCCGGTATGGTGTTGGCCCAAGAGGCGGCCGATTTGATCGCGGCCGGCCATGAGGTTGTAGTTTACGCAGCCAAAGGCTCACAGACCGCCGGTGAATTAGTTGATTTTGATATGCTGCCTTACAAAGAAATTAAACAGGGCGACATCCCGTCAATCCAGGTTTCCATTAGAGAGCAGTATTATCTGCACGAATTTTTGCGACGCACGATTGAGCACCTACGCACCAATCCAGTTGATGTTTTGCATTTACACGACTATCGGGATTATCCGGTTTTTAAGGCCGCTAATCTCGGCGTTCCTATCGTTGCTACCGTGCACGGTGATTATTATGAAAACTTTACCCATGCACCGGCCGAGATTTTAAAATCTTTTGAATCAGCTAACTTAATCTCTCTAACCAAGCCTCGCAAGCTGCCGGCAGGCATGACCCCTCCAGTTGGTGTTGTTCATAACACCTTTGATGCCGAACGCTTTAAATTCATAGAACAGCCAAAGGATCGGTTGGTTTATGTTGGTCGCATTACCGATGGCAAGGGTTCTGATCTGGCGATCAAGGTCGCAGATGGCTCCAAATCGCCGCTTGATATTTATGGCGGCCAGTTTCCTTCCACACAATTTGAGCAGGAGTTTTTGCGACTAGTTAAAGCCAGCAAATACGCGACTTATCATGGCCGCTTGCAGCAATCTGAAGTTGAGCCGGCCTATGACGCCAAAGCAATGATTTTCCCAATCCGCGAGGCCGAGGGATTTCCCTTGGGCGTGCTGGAAGCGCTTTCAACTGGTACGCCAGTTATTACCTTTGACGTTGGCGGTATGAGCGACATTGTCACAGACGGCGTCAATGGGTTTGTCGTCCCTGCCGACGACATCGCCGCTATGGTGGTGGCCATCGACAAAATTGATCAAATTGATCGGAAAGCTTGTCGCCAGTCAGTGATTAGTAGATTTAGCCCCGAAACCGTAGTGCAAAAGCAGCTAGCAGTATTTAAAAAAGTTATAGATCAAAATGGCTAAGTTGCCACAATCGGTCAGGCGAGAGCCAAGTCTGGACTTTAGCCAGGCCAACGTAATCAAGCGGACCTTACTGCCCTTGCTTAAACAGGAGTTCCAGGACGTATCTGTAAAAGCGCTTGGTGAGCTGGGCAGGGGCAGTCATTCGGTGGTTTATGGGCTAGAGCTAGACAAACAAAACTTTGTTTTGAAGGTTTGTTTTGATAACGACTACTTTATTAAAGAGACTACTGCACTGGCCAAGCTTACTTGGCTAGAGCCACCAGCCGCAATTATTGATCGAGCCAAGAGTGGGCTCGATCTGGATCTAATCTTAACCAAGCGACCAGATGGGCATGTAATGAGCTCGGCGGATTTGACCTCGAAGGTGCAAAAACAACTGGGCGACGCCTTGCTAAAGGTCCACAGTCACAAGCAACCTGGGACAGTCGATACAAATAAGCTGCTTGAACGGTTTGAAGAATATAGTGGTCCGGCAACGGCTATAGTTAGGCGGATTAGGCCTGAGATTTCAGAGGACCTCGAGCGAGCTCTAAAAAAAGCCAAGGCATATTTCATAGCTAATCAAAAAGATTTTGCCGTTCAGCCTTCAATGCTGCACGGTGATTTGTGGTGGGGCAATATTATAGCCACACCAAGCGAAGTTTTTTTGATCGATTGGGAACTTGGTGATGGGGACTACTTAGAAGACCTGGCCAAGCTGCGCCAGATGTTCGACTACAGTCACGTGCCGGATGGGCTGCGCAGCTTTTGGAGAGGCGAGAGACGGCCAAGGTTGGTAGATGACTTCTTTGAAGGACTACTTGAACAATACATTCAATTCGACACAGACATCATGAAGCGCGCTCCGTTCTACGTTTTGCTTTACGGCATTTGGCGACTACGTGCGATGGAGATTCAGAATAGTAAACGCGACTTAGAGAATCGTGTGGGCTGGTACGTTCAGGATTGTTTGAAGTTTTCGGCCTAATCGTTCTCGGGTAATTGGTCGAATAAGTTGGCAGTGATGTCGCCAAGTTGGCGTAGGCGGTGGGCTGACGATGAGCGACGCTGGCCGACTAGCTCGATTATCTCTTTATACCGACTTAGGTAATTCTGGGCCATTACTGGATAAGAAAAACGATTTTCGACGCTGTCGCGGCAAGCCTGGGGATTGATTTCATCAACTCTGGCCATATAATGCTCGAATTCTTCTTTGTTATCGGCCAAGAAACCGTTGACGCCATGCTCGATGATCTCGGGCATCGAACCGCGGCGCATGGCCACCACTGGTGTGCCACAAACTAGTGCGTCAATAACTGCCACCCCGAAGGGCTCTTCCCACTGAATCGGCATCAAGAACGCCTTGGCCCGGCCAATCAGCTCATCCTTAGCTTTGCCAAAAAT
>DATIHN010000010.1 GCA_035480635.1 Candidatus Saccharimonadales bacterium | reverse complement strand
GCTGAAGTTCAAGACGAACTCCAGGCCGATACAGTCGAAACTACCCACGAAGCTCAAGACAGCTAAATTACTAGTCGAGGCCGCTCTGCTACTATTAAGGCAGGGCTTTAGCTATGGAACAAATGATCGAAAACATTTTGGCTGAATACGAAGCTAATGACTTGAAGCTGGCTGATCCGGGGTTGGCTGGCACTCCAGAAATGGTTAAAATTTCCAAGCGCCAAGCCCAACTGGAACCAATCGTTGAGCAAATAAGGGCTTTGGCTCGCTTTAAGTCAGATATGGCTGAAACCAAGCAGTTGGTCGGCGATCCAATCCTGGGAGATTTGGCCCGCGACGAGCTGCCGACATTGGAGACTGAGGCCGCCAAGCTGGAAGATCAATTGAAGCTGGCGCTGGTTTCAACCGATCCGTCCGATAGCAAAGATGTGATTGTCGAAATTAGAGCCGGAGCCGGCGGCGACGAGGCCAGCTTATTTGCTGGCGAGCTTACGCGTATGTATCTGCGCTACGCCGAAATCAAGGGCTGGAAGACAGAAATGTTGAGCGAAAGTGCCAGCGAAGTTGGTGGATACAAAGAAGTTATTTTCTCAATCAAAGGCACCAATGCTTATCAAGCGCTCAAATTTGAATCGGGCGTCCACAGAGTCCAGCGGGTGCCGGCGACCGAATCCGGCGGCCGCATTCACACTTCGACCGTGACGGTGGCTATTATGCCGGAGGCCGAAGAAGCTGAGGTCGAAATTAACCCGAATGATCTGCGCATTGATGTCTATCGCTCTAGCGGCCACGGCGGGCAGTCGGTCAATACGACCGATTCGGCCGTGCGTATTACACATCTGCCGACTGGATTGGTGGTAACCTGCCAAGACGAAAAAAGCCAGCTTAAGAACAAGCTTAAAGCGATGAGTGTGCTAAGAGCCAGATTGTATGCTCAGCAGATTGAGGCTGAGCGGTCCAAGCAGGATGCCACTAGGCGCAGCCAAATTGGGACCGGCGATCGCAGCGAAAAGATTCGCACCTATAATTTCCCCCAAGATCGCATCACCGACCACCGGATCGCTAAAACCCTCCATAATGTCCCTGGCTTTTTGGGTGGGCAGATCCAGGAAATGGTTGATGCTCTGGCGGCCGCCAGCCTAGCCAAAGCCTTGGCCGCTGAGAATTCATAAATGACGGCTCAAGAGTGGTTAGCTAAATCCAAACTTACTGAACTCGATAGTCGCCTGATTTTAGAAAAAGCCACTGGGCGCAAACGAGAATATTTACTAGCTCATCCGGATACTGCCCTTTCGCCGACAGAACTTGAGCGATCCGATCGCCTGGCAAGTCAACGCTTAACCCACAAACCGATGTCGCAAGTGCTGGGCCAGCGGGAATTCTACGGCCTCGAATTCAAAATCACCCCGGATGTCCTAACTCCCCGAAGTGAAACCGAGGTGTTGGTTGAGCAAGTCATAGCTCAGGCACCAAAGGCCGGGGTGTTGTTAGATCTAGGGACTGGCTGCGGCGCCATTGCCATTGCTATCGCCAGGCACCGGCCTGATCTTGTCTTGACTGCGTCCGATATTAGTCCCTCGGCCCTAGCTATCGCCCAGCAAAACGCCCAAAAGCATGGGGCGGAAATAAACTTTTTGACCAGCGATTTATTTCAAGACGTAAACGAGAGGTTCGATTGCATTACGGCCAACCTACCCTATTTATGCGAGGATGCTGAACTAATGCCGGAAGTTAGACAGCACGAGCCAAGAGTTGCCCTAATCGGCGGCAGCGACGGTCTTGATCTATACCGGCGATTCTTCCGGCAAACCCAGACCCACCTAAAACCATTAGGCCTGATATACATTGAAGCCGATCCCTGGCAGCATCCAGAGTTGGTCGAGCTGGCCCGAGCAGCTGGACTTAAACCAATGTTCGAAGATTATTTTATTTTGGGTTTCAAACAGCCGGTTATTGTGGAGCAGCCTCTAGCGTCACATTAACGCTCTGGCTTTTGCCATCACGAATAATCGTTAGCTGAACCGTTTCACCAACGCTGTGTTTGGCTATCAGAGTTGTCAGTGAGGCACTATCGGTAATGCTATCACTACCAACGCGAACGATAATATCACCATTTTTCAGACCGGCTTTATCGGCTGGACTGCCAGCCAGAACCGCTGCATTGGCACTATTACCAATAACGTAGGCGCCTTGATCAGTCGAGAGAGAATATTGGCTGGCGATCTGTTTGGTGATCGGCAAATACCGCACGCCCAGATAAGGCCGGATGATTTTGCCTTGGGTTTTAACCGTTGTGATTGTGGATTTGATTTCGTTAATAGGAATGGCGAAGCTGATATTTTGGCCATTACCGGCAACAGCTGTATTCATGCAATAACCTGACCTTCTAGGTTGACCAATGGGCCACCAGAATTACCAGGGTTAATGGCGGCATCAGTTTGAATTAGATCTTGGAGGCTTTCTTGTGATCCGCTGCTGCCGGCCACAATCGGTCGGCCCAAGCCAGAAATTATGCCTTGGGTGGCAGTATTTTGGAATTGGCCGAGGGCATTACCAATCGCAATGACAGACTGGCCAACTTGTGCACCGCTAGAATCCCCCAGCTCAGCGGCTTTTAGCCCTTTGGCATCAATTCGCACAAAGGCGACATCGTTAATTGAATCCCTAGCCACCACGGTGGCTTTGTGTTGTTTCCCGTCGGAGGTAAAGACGTTGTAGCTAGCTGAAGCGTCGCTGACAACATGCTTGTTGGTTAGGATCAAACCATCGCTACTCATAATAATCCCGCTTCCCGCTCCCTCGATAGTCTGATTTGCTCCGAATAGGCTGGTGGCAGTGGCTTCAGAGGTGATACTAACGACACTGGGTGAAACCTTTTTGATCGTATCAATGACAGCTGAATTTTCCTGGACCAGAATCTGTTTCTTATCAACCGGAATGTGGCTGGCGCCGAAGCGCACAAACAGGACCCCGCCAGCCGCTCCACCCACAAGACCGATTACTAGGGCCGAGATTAAGACCACTTTGGAGGCTTTAAGTTGCTTGAAGACTGATTCTAACACTTTTTAAATCACTCCTTCTAGATTTAAACCGACCCACTCCATTTGGTGCCGGCAATCACAATGACAATTAGGCATAGTCCTATTATGGCATATTCGGCCAGTCTGGCTTTGGATAATTTGGAGCTAGTGTGGGCTAAGTAAATACTGCCAAAACAGTAACCCAGGGCGGTCAATACGACTGCCGCTTGGGGAATTAAGAGAATATTACCGGGCAAGACATAGTGCACCAGCCAGATCGAAAAAACATAACTAGATTCAGCTACTATCAACCCCCAGGCCGCCGACAGCGCTCGAGTTGCTCGCTCGCCCTCACCAAAGAAGCTGTAGGCGATAATGACACTCGAGACATAGGCGCTGACTAAAACTAACGTCAGGGGCCAGTGCCAAATCGCTTCAGCGCTAAAAATTGCACTAATACTAATGAACTCTAGCCAAGCGGCTTGCCAAATGTCAAAGTGAGTCGTGGTTTGATCAGCCAGCAGGCCGCTACGCCACCAAACGTATCCCGCCAGAATAATCAGCTGCCCAATCAAGTTATGATTTAGCGACAGTACCAAAGCTAAGCTGACCAAGCCAATGGCAAAGAGCGATTGGTGCTCCAAATCTAGGCTTTGGCGCCAGTAGAGCCATAATCCAACCACTAGCGCCAGCGCCCACCACACGCTAAACAGCCGTCCCAGCGCTAAGATGCTGGCGCCTTCGGCTGTTGCGATTAGGAATCGTCTTAAGCTAAGCATAGTTTTACGAGCCCTTACCTAGGCGGTTGGTAGCTCGCCCCCACAATAATTCGAATATCTGGATCACTTGGTCCGCGATTTGCCCGCGTTGACCTTACACCAAAACGGTTTTCTAGATAATTGATGGTGTATGGTTTACTCCCTCCGGTATAGTCATAGATTACCGTTGTGGCATAAGTTTGGCGATCCGCGGTCACCATTGAGATGACGTTATAATTATAACTCTTTAACAGATTGCCGACACTGGTGGCTAAGCCACTCTGGGTCGTCCCATTTTGAACCTCAACAGTGGCGTTCTCTTGCTTAATGTAACTGTCGGCAAAGATGGTATGAGCCAACTGCTGAATTTCAGTATAATTGCCGATCCCGGCTCTAGGAATCTCAATTGAACCGGCCCCCGGAATATCACCAAAGACCAGCAGGCCGTTGGGAGTGGTGTCCAGCACCTGGTTAGTGACTTGGTTGCCATTAATCGATTGGGCGATTTCGGCTAGCTTCTTCATTTCCGAAAGCTGCAAATCAGTTCGAACGCTTGAACCCAATGCATCTATTAAACTAGCGATTTTGGCTGGGTTTGATAATGTCTTGACGCTCAGCGCTTTGGTGCGTAACGCCAACAAGAGCTTTTGCTGCCGAGCAGCTCGATCAAAGTCGCTGGTGGTTTTACGCGATCTGGCATATTTGAGGGCTGTATCGCCATTCATGTGCTGATAACCGGCTTTGATATTAACTGTTCCGCCCGGATATTCGGGGTCGTAGAGAGCTTTATCAACGTTGATATCGACCCCACCAACAGAATCAACAGCTTTTTTAAAGCCCGAAAAATCAACCCGCACATAGTAATGTATGGGAATGCCTAAAACCTGTTGGACAACCTGTTTGGTTAGATTGGGTCCGTCGCCGGCCTTTTTACTTTCACCATAGGCATCGGCCGCGTTAATTTTACTCCAGCCGTAACCAGGAATCTTAACGTAGAGATCTCTGGGAATTGAAAGCATGGCCACATCCTTGGTCCTAGGATCGATACTTAGTACCATGATGGTATCGCTTAAATAGGGACCATCCCAGCCCTGGCCGCCAATACCTAAAAGCAAAATATTAATCCGGCCGTCGCCTTCGCCCCGCAATTTAGTGGGGTCAATATTGCCAGCTAGAGCCGGTGCCCCACCGCCATTGTTGTGAGCAATAATGCGTTTGGCGGCTAGGACCAGTTTGGTACCAAAAAATAAACCAACGGCCAAAACTAAGCCGCCGCCAATTACTATCAGCCGCTTCTTCCACGAAACCGGAAATGATTTCGCGAATCGAAACCTAGTTGGTTTACTAACTTCAGGTTGGGCGGGATTATCGCCTGCTATTGGGACTGGTTTAACTACCCGCCGCTCAGGTGCTTCCTTACCGGGTCTGGGGAAAATATCCATTGTGCCTAAGTATAGCGGAGGTGGATAGGACTGGTAAAGCGCTTGTTGGTAGGTCGCTTCAGCCGTTATACTTAATTAATATGGACCCAACTCCTCCCCAACCCCCCGCTCAACCTGATCCTGAAGGTATTCCAGCCCCCACCCCAGTGCCGGCAACCGAGCCAATCTCCCCTCCTGCTACCCCGCCGCCAGCCCCAGCGCCCGATCCCCCAACTCCAGGCCCAGTTGCGCCGCCAATTCCGCCGCAGGAACCATTAATTTATCCGTCGCCAAACCAGCCTGAACCAACACCCGAACCAACACTCACGCCAGAAAAATCTTGGCTCAAAACCATCCTGTTGGGTGTGGTCAATTGGTTACTGATTCCCTTGGCCATTGTCCTTATCCTTCATAATTTTGTCTTTCAAGCCTTCCACGTCATCGGTAGTAGCATGGTACCGACTCTGCACGACACCGATTATCTAATTGTCTCCAAAGTTGGAGCCAGCCAATCAGCCCTACTGAGGGGCTTTGGTCGAAGCCAGCCCTATATCCCCAAGCGCGATCAAATCATCGTCTTTCATTATCCCCAAGACCCATCGCTGGTCTTCGTTAAACGGGTGCTCGGCTTGCCCGGCGAGCGAGTCGTCGTACATAACGGTCATGTCACGATTTACAATCAAGCCCATCCGGAGGGCTTTGATCCAGACTCAGGTACCAATCGAGCTGATACCGCAACGCTTGGTGAAATCGATGAAATTGTACCTGGGGCCAACGTTTTTGTAGTTGGCGATAATCGCACGCCCAACGGTTCTTATGATTCCAGAGAATGGGGCACTCTACCCTATCGCTACATTATTGGCGAAGCCGTCTTTCGTTTGCTGCCGATTGACCAAATAAAGATCCTTTAATCTCCGAGTAGCTGGCGGGCAATTCGTTCGAGTTCGGTATCGTCTTGGTAATTAATAATCAGGCGGTTGCCTTTAGCTGAGCGGGCAATACTAACGACTGTACCGAGGGTTTGCCCTAAACGTTTAGTCCACTGATTCTGAGTCTCCAAATGGCCCAAGGCCGCAGCTGTAGCTGCGCCTTTTGGCTTTAAGCCCCTCGCCAAAGTCTCGGCTTGGCGCACCGTCAAATTGCGCGAAATAATTAAACTCAGTAACTCCAACTGTTTTTTCGGATTTGGTTGGGATAAGACCGCTCTGGCATGCCCTTCGCTGATGCGGCCTTCGACTAACGCCCGCTTGGCCTCGGTTGGCAGCCCCAACAACCTCATAGTATTTGAGACGGTTGAAGTTTCGCGCCCCACCCGCTTGGAAATATCTTCGAGTTTTAGATTGAACTGATCGACTAATTTGCGGTAGGCCGCCGCCGTTTCAATTGGGTTTAATTCTGAACGCTGGATGTTCTCGATCAGGGCTAATTCGAGCTTGGACTGATCATCGATGCTACGAACAATCACCGGCACCTCTGATAGTCCAGCCAACTTGGCAGCTCGCAGGCGTCGCTCCCCCGCGATCAGTTCATACCCATTAGCCGTTTGCGTCACGATCAAAGGTTGAATTATGCCATATTGGCGAATTGAGGTGGCCAGATCTTCTAAGCCGGCTTCATCGAATTGCTGGCGGGGTTGGTGGGGGTTGGGGCTGATATCATTTGCGGCAATATTTACTACCTGCTCAGATTGATTCGAAACCTTAGCAATCGGATCAAACTCGGGATCATCTGGCAGTTCGGTGGGAATTAACCCTTCCAAACCCCGTCCCAAACCACGGCGATTATTTGGCACGACTAATCACCTCCCGGGCTAATTGTTTGTAACCTTTGGCACCCTTACTCCACTTATCATAGTGAACAATTGGCATGCCGTAGCTGGGAGCCTCGGCTAAACGGACATTACGCGGGATGACGGTTTCAAAGACTTTATCGCTAAAATGCTTTTTGACTTCATCGTGAACCTGCCCGCTCAAAGACGTCCGACCATTATGCATGGTCATAACTACACCCAAGAGCTCCAGGTTGGGGTTGAGGGCTTTTTTGACCCGATTAATGGTCGAAATCAACTGCCCTAGTCCCTCGAGGGCATAAAACTCAGCTTGGACCGGGATTAGGACCGAATCAGCCGCTACTAACCCATTAATGGTCAGCAGCCCGAGCGAGGGCGGACAATCAATCAAAATGTAATCATAATCTAAGTCCGCTAGCGCTTGTTTGAGTTGAAATTCCCGGCCACTGCGAGAAACTAATTCAATTTCGGCAGCGGCCAGCTCGGGCGAAGTCGGTAGGACTGAGAGCCCATGATAGGGTGTAACTTGAGTGGCCTCACTCGGATGCAAACCGTTTAGTAGTACGCTATAAAGGTCTTTTTCCAAGCCCTCTTTGGCAATACCCAGACCAGTCGAAGTATTACCCTGCGGATCGAGATCGACGATCAGAACTTTGCGCCTGGATTTAGCTAAATAAGCCCCCAGGTTGATGGTGGTAGTAGTCTTGCCCACTCCGCCCTTCTGATTTGCCACTGCAATTATTGTTGCCACATTACCCTCTTACTGCCGGCTTTATTGTACCATCTGGACAGGTTCAGCCGCAAAGCGCCTAAGCTAATTCCAGCCAAAAAGCTAATTGATCGCGCAGCAATCTGGGCAGCAGAAAATGCTTACGAACCTGCTCGCGACCGGCCTGACCCATGGCTTTGGCCTTGGTTGGATTGTTCACTAGCTCAACAATTCTCTGAGCAGTAGTCTTGGTATCTAGGACCAAGAAGCCGGTTTGGCCATCAGAAATTTGCAAGGGAATGCCACCGACATCACCCCCAATAACTGGCGTGGCTGCCCATAGGGCTTCCGAAACCGTCAACCCAAAGCCTTCGCGCAACGACTTTTGTAAAATGACGTTGGAAGTTAGTTGCAAGGCGTGCACCAGCAATTCATCATTCTCAGTAATTAGATGAATGTCGGAATACGATTCAGCCGCGGCTTTAACCATGACCAATATTTTGGCCCCCTGGGGGTCATCATCGGCCATGTCACCCATTAGGACTAGCTGCAAATTAGGGATTTGCTCTCTAGCCTTTTGCCAAGCTTTAATTACTCCGATTGGATCTTTCCAGGGATCGAAACGCGAAATTTGAGTAATGTAGGGCCGCTTGGTATCAATGCCGGCTCCAGCCACTAACGCGCGGGCCTTGGCGCTATCCATGGGCTGATTTTTCCGACTGAGCGGATCGATGGCCGGCGGAATAATGGCCAGGTGCTCGGCTGGACGCGCGTTTTTGAGGTTCGGTAAGACAAATTGATCAAGCGTAAAAATGGCGCCTTCGTAATCATTTAAATAACCCGCAATGCGATCTCCGACCTCGATATTTGGGAATGAGGTATCAATGTGGCAACGCCAACCCCATTTAGCTTTGGATACCGAACTGAACTGGCGCATGGCTAGCGGTTGCGGGTCGTGCACCAACACAAAATCCCAGGCGTTGGCCAAAAAATTATCGGCTAGCTCACGGTTGTGGTTTTGGTAAATGTCCCACTGCTGATCATCGGGAGCCAGCTTATCGCCCTGGAGAGCATTGTGGAGCATTTTTGTAACTTCAAAAAAAGCCTGGTTGGCACTAAGTACATACCAATGAGCATCAATGCCCAAATCCCGTTGCAGGGCTATCGAGCTACGCAGAATTTCGGCCACCCCACCACCGTTGGCAGTCGCATTAATCTCCACGATTCGCCGACCCTTTAGCTTGTGGGCCAGATCAATAACCTCGTCATAGAGTTCTGGTTCAATAATCGTTTTATAATCGCTAAACTTTTTCGGCGTAACAGTAATGTCTTCGAACATGTTCCTATGATATCAGATCACAGCCGAATGGTGCTTAACCACTAAGAATGTGCCGACAAAAGATCCAAGGGCCAGGGGTAAAACATAGGCGAAATTTTTGGTGTAGGCAAAAACTCCCGCCGCCAATAAAAAATGCATGAAAAAGCTGGTGGATGCTGCCACCAATGCCCGGTTTTTAACGACCGCGATGGTGTAATAGGCGTAGAGCCCATCGACTAACATATAGGCAAAGAAGAGACTAACAGCCAAAAACCAATTTATGCTCATCGTTGCAATGCTTCTATTAGACGCGTCACGTACTCGTCATGGACATCACGTTTCGGTAGCCTTCGTTTACCCGAACAATACTTATCGACGACTTTGTGAGATGTGATGCCATAAAAGCGAGTGTTTTCTCCTTGCTCTACTCTAAACTTGGGGTCAATTATAAACTGGCGGCAGAGTTCCTTAACTAGCCCCACGACCGCTTGGAACTGAAGCTGGTTTTCATCCAGATCACGACGGCCTAGTCCCTGGATCTCAATCCCGATACTGCTATTGTTTGCGCAACGGGCGTGGCGACACCAAACGTCTGGTGATTCGGTTAACTGATAGACTTCCCCATCTTTCGTAACCGCAAATTGAACTGATAGCTTCTTCCTTTTCAGTGCGAAAATAAACCACTTTATCCCGCCAAACCAGGTTGGTACCTGCCACCAATGTAATACGATTGCTGTGGGTTGAATTCGCTTAGTTGAATCTACCCAGGGTAGGCTTAATTTTTCGATTTTCATTAGTGTAATCATAGCAAAAACGACCCGGTGGGTCGTTTGGTTAAACGGTTATTTTAGTGATCTTGATTTGGGAGTAAGTTTGGCGGTGACCGGTCAGGGTTTTTTCGCGCTTCTTGGCTTTGAATTTCAGGACCTTAATTTTATCGCCTTTAACCTCGCCCATGACCTCGGCTGTAACTTTGGCGCCTTTGACCACCGGGGTACCAACGTGGACCTTCTCGCCATCAATCACGAGTAGAGGCTCTAACTCCAATTTATTAGTTTCGGCTGGCACTTTCTCCACTTCCAGAACTTCATTGTCTGAAACTAAATATTGCTTGCCGCCAGTTGAAATTACCGCTTTCATAACTGGAGTAGCTTAACACAAAATGAGCCCCTGGGCAAGTGTTAAGCTGCTCCATCCCGAGCGAAGTCGAGGGACCTGATTGGCAGTCGATTCTCGGATCAAGTCCAAGAATGACAGCTTTTCAGACCCCGAACTGAATTTTTTGACGCCGAATTGAGATGCTTTCGAGCAAACCAACCGCCGCTAGGCTGATCAGCAAACTGGTGCCGCCATAGCTAACGAATGGTAGCGGAATGCCCGTCACTGGCATGATGCCCATGTTCATACCAACATTAATTAGAATATGGAAAGTTAGCATAGCTACAATCCCTACCCCCAAAAACAGACCAAATCGATCCTGAGCCCGATACGTCACGATCAGCGCTCGGCCCAGCAAGGCCGCAAATAGCACCAGCAAAATACTGCCGCCGACAAAGCCCAGCTTTTCGGCTAACACCGCAAAGATGAAATCAGTGTGCTGAGACGGCAAAAAATTCAGTTGGCTTTGACTACCGGCAGCTAAGCCGCGCCCAAACACCTGCCCGCTGCCGACGGCAATGGTTGATTGGACCACATTATAGCCGCTACCGAGCGGGTTAGCTTTTGGCTGCAAGAAAGTGTCTAGACGTGCCCGCTGGTAAGGTTTTAATAAATGAGTACCCGTCGGCAAGAGCACCAACCCTGCCACCGCCAGTGCTACGAGATAACGTTTAGGCATAGGGCTAATTAGCGCCATGGCCAGCCAAATCACAATTAACACCAAGGCCGTCCCTAAGTCCGGCTGGGCCAGGATCAAACCCAGTGGAACTAATAAATACGCTAGCGATAGCAAAACCTGGCGCGGGTCGTCTAAACGGTCGTAATGATCGCTAAAAAACTTAGCCAAAACAATGATCAGGACTAGCTTGGCAAGTTCTGAGGGCTGAAATTGAAAAAAGCCCAAGTTAATCCAGCGGGTTGCCCCCAGCGCCGTTTTACCTAAGACCATCACCACCAGCAGCAAGCCGACCATAATGGCATAGAGCGGTTTAGTTAGCTTGGACCAAACGCGGTAATCCAGATAAGCTAGCAAAAAGAATCCGGCCAGAGCCAGGCCCAAAAAAATGATTTGATTACGCACATCCGTAGCCGAGGCTACGCTGGCGGCTTTAAGGTTGGTCGAAAATATGACCAGAATACCGACCAGCGACAGCAAGGCTGCCCCACCAAATAACCACCAATCAAAGTTTTTCCAAAAACGTGATCTAAGCAAATCCCCTCCGAACTCGTTCTAGTTTAGCATTCAATCAGGCTTTTTTAAGACCGATCGAGGCCTCATCGCCGTCGACATTGACGGGTACGGCTGCGGCGTTCAGTTCAACAACTGTCAGTGAAGTAGCTAGTGTTTCGGTCTTGATCAGATCTTCAAAAGTTTTTATAGCGGCTTGAAGGTCGTTTGACCCTGTCCCAACGGTTAATTCTATTCGATCGTCCACTTCCAGTTCAGCCGATTTGCGCCGACTTTGAATGTGGCGGATCAGCTCGCGCACCAGCCCCTCTTGTTTGAGCTCGGGGGTGATGGTCGTATCGAGATTACAGAATAGACCAGGGTGATCTTTGATTGAAAATGCGACTTCTTTGACGTTGACCTCATCCCGAATAAGTTCTTTTATTCCGGACGCTAGTTCATTTGCTGCAGCGAGCTCAATCTTGCCCAAAGGCTGTCTCACTTTAATGCCTGCTGCCGCTCTTTGAGAAAGTGCCTCTCGTATAATTTCTCTTGCCCATTTCATTTGATCTAAACCAAGGTTGTCTTTGCTCTCCCCCGCCTCCGGCCAATCGCTCAAATGCACTGACGCCGGCACTTCCATCCCCTTTGTCAGCTCGCGCCAGATTTTGTCAGCCACAAACGGCGACCACGGTGCCAGCAATTGGCAGATGCGCACCAAGGCGTAATGCAAGGTGGCATAGGCGGCTTGCTTATCGCCATCATCTTCGCTTTTCCAAAACCGGCGGCGGCTGCGACGAACGTACCAGTTGCTTAAATCATCAATCAGCTCTGTGATCGGCCGAACTGCTTTGGCAATTTGGTAAAGCTCAGCCTGTTCGGTGGTTTCGGCAATGGTTTGGTTGAGACGGGCTAACAACCATTGGTCGAGCAAATTATCGCTGGCTGGTGCCTTTAACTGTTTTGGCGGTTGCCATTTATCAATGGCAGCATAGGTGGTAAAGAAGCTATGGACGTTCCAAAGGGTCATGAAGATGTTGCGCTGAACATCTTTGAGACCATCTTGGCTCAAGCGAATGTCCCCGGCCGTCATCAGCGGACTGGCTAAGATGAAGTAGCGCAGAACGTCGGCGCCATACTGATTAAAAACTTCCTCGACATTAGGATAATTCCGTAATCGTTTGCTCAATTTACGTCCATCCCCACCAAGGATCAGCCCGCTAGCAATCACACTTTGGTAGGCTGGTTGATCAAATAAAGCCGTCGCTAGAACGTGCAGGGTGTAGAACCACAGATGAGTTTGTTCAATGGATTCGACCACGAAGTCGGCCGGAAATGAGGCATCAAAATCAGCCTTGTTCTCAAATGGGTAGTGGTCTTGCCCATAAGGCATACTCCCGGACTCAAACCAACAATCAAAGACTTCTTCGATCCGTTTGGCAGTTCCGCTACATTCTGTGCACTTGACCTCGATCTGATCGATGCCGGGGCGATGCAAATCAAGCTCTTTGGGCATATTTACAGCTCTTTTTGTTAGTTCTTCCAAAGAACCGATGACGTTAAAATGACCCCGTTCGCATTGCCAAACTGGGATTGGCGAACCCCAAAATCGATTGCGCGAGATGGCCCAATCGCGAGCGCCTTCCAGCCACTTCACAAACCGACCGGCTTTAACATGGGCTGGCACCCAATTGGTAGCCTGTCCAGTTTTAACTAATTTATCCCGGAAGTTGCTGACAGCCACAAACCAGCTGGGCGTCGCGTAGTACAACAGCGGCGTTTCGCAACGCCAGCAGAAGGGATAGGTGTGCTTGAAGCGCTCGGCCGAAAAGACTCGATTTTGCTCGGTTAAATGCTCAATAATATGGTCGTCGGTCTCCTTGAAGAACATACCTTCAATTTCGTCAAAACCAATATCTCCCGTCACCCGGCCATTAGGATCAATGGTTGCTAGCACCGGCAGATCATGGGCTTGGCCGAGACTTAGGTCGTCTTCGCCAAAGGCCGGAGCCACATGTAAGATGCCGGTTCCATCCTCCACCGATACAAAGTCGGCTGCCCAAACTTGGTAAATGTTTTTGACGCCTTTGGCCTGATCAACTTCAAACAGAGCTTCGTACCCCAACCCCACCAATTCCTGACCCAAAAACTGTTTAATTTGCTTATAGTCTTGAGATAAAACCTCCAGCATGTCAGCTGCCAGAACCAGTCGCTGGCTCATGCCATCATCGGTTGAAACTTCGACTTCAACGTATTTGGCTTTAGGGTTTACGGCCAGAGCCGCATTGCCGGGTAAGGACCAAGGTGTGGTCGTCCAAGCCAACAAATAGCGATCTTCCCCTTTCAGCTTGAATTTGACGTACAGACTGGGATCTTCAATGTTATCCTGATAACCATCATTAACCTCAAAGTTACTTAGAGGCGTGGCGCAGCGGGGGCAATACGGCATACTCTTAAAGCCCTTGTAAATTAACTGCTTATCATAAAGCGATTTAAAGACCCACCAGACGGATTCAATGTAGTCATGGTCCAAAGTGGCATAGGAATTTTTGGGATCATCCCAGCGCCCCAAGCGATGGTAGAGCTCTTCGAAATCGGCTTTGTGGCGGAAAACAATGGCCCGGCAGGCTTGGTTAAATTTATCAATGCCGAATTTAATAATGTCTTGTTTGCCAGTAAAGCCCAGTTCTTTTTCGACCAAATACTCGATCGGCAGACCGTGGGTATCAGATCCGGTCCGACGCGGTACGTAGTAGCCCCGCATGGTTTTATAACGCACCACGGCGTCTTTAATGGCCGATTGCTCAACGTGGCCGTAATGTGGCTCCCCCGAGGTAAAGGGTGGGCCGTCGTAAAAGCGGAATCGTTTGCCGCTCTGGCGTTGCTCTAAGCTAGCTGCAAAAATCTTTTCCTGATCCCAGACTTTTAACAACTCGGCTTCAAATTTTGGAAAATCAGCGGGTTCGGCGCGCTTCATCACAGTCCTCAAATTAAAAACCACCGCTACAGGGGCTCGGCCTCAGGCCAAACGGTACCACCCTGCTTGGTGGACTTCATTGCTGCACTCTTACGCGGTGCTGCGACCAGTTCTACTACCTTTTTCTCGCTTGCCCTTCGTAGCTTTAGCGAAGGAGGGTTCTTCTGGCTGCTCGTGGCTGATAACCACTCCGGCGCATTTATGATTGTGGCTTAATTATGCCTAACCCAGGTGCAGAAGTAAATAGTGAGCCGCCCAGACTAGAGCCTGAAGTAAAAAGAAAGCCGCCAGCGGTGCCAAATCTATCATGCCGGTCTGAGGCATTAACTTGCGAATGGGTACCAGCACTGGTTCGGTTAATTCATAGAGCCAGGTGGTTATTGCATTACTGCCCGGATGAGGATAAATCCAACTCAGCACCACTCGGCCCAACAACAAGATCGTAAACACCAGCGAAAACAGATCTATAAAAGTGACGATGATCGGAATCATCAGCCGTTCACGTAGTAACTAACGTCGCTAGCGTTCGGCAAAACGCCTAGCCAACGGTGGATCATTTGGCCATCATCGCGGGTGATGACAGCTCCGGGGCGCATGGTCATATCGTAGAGTTCGCTGAGGCGCGCACCCTCCACGCTATCGGCGTCCAGATTAATAGTTTCGACTTGCAGCTTGGTTAACTGATCAGTTAGAGCCTGGGTTTGGTCCTGACTGGATGCGCCGGTGGTATAGAATAAATAAGTTTTCATCAAGAAAATTGTAGCATAAAAGGAAAGACCCCCGCGCATGGAGCGCAGGGGCCGTTTGCGAGACTGGCTCGCTTTTTCAGACTGAGGGCGGGCTATTTCTAGGTGATCTTGGACAGAACTTGATGCACCGAGCACCGGTCTGATTGTGATAGGGCCCGCAGATTGCGGCGTGGGAATTCCACGATTTGACCTGGTCTGACCTTCCGGGCACCACGACCCATGACGGCCGCGAGGCAATCCTGAACCGTGCCCGCCGGAAGGTTGGGCTTGACCTTGAACCGCACTAGATCGGCCATAGATCCCTCTCTGAACCGAATTGTGAAATATAGTGGAGGCGGCGGATTCGAACCACGACCTTCCGAGTTTGGACCTCGGCTGCTCTACCGTAACTGAGCTACGCCCCCAGAGGGACTGAGCGGGCATTGGTTAGTGACTTATTCCTGGATTGGCGATCCAAGAGCCACCACCGGCCTCACTCGCCCCTAGCCGGGGAGGTGGGATTCGAACCCACGTACTGATGTGGATGGGCGCTGTCCAACAACGACCATTCACACCAACCGGCCTGCGCTGATGCGCGCTCTCCCCGAAAAAAATTAGCCTTGGCGGTTTGCTCAAGGCCGGGCAATCGATTTGTGGCGGGCCTTAAGCGCATGTATTGGGCAACAGCATAAAGTCGGCTGTAATGCCGCAAATGCTTACCCAAATTGGCTGCTTTAAAGCTTTCACGTTAGCTAGGCTACTCCTGCAGGTAGATAAAGTCAAGATTGATCACAAAGTATTAGGGCCCGGATCCGCTGATGCGAACTCGGGCCCAGATGTTCTAGGTACAACCAGAGGTGGCGCCGCAGGTGGGGCAGGCCCAACACGAGCCAGCTCTTTGCATGTGGTCGCCACAGACATGGCAGATCCGGGTCTCGTTGTCCGGCAGCCGGTCCTCAGCTGGGATTGGTAAATACAGCCAAGGATACTCTTGGTCCCGGAAATAGCGCACGAAGTTCCAACCAGTGGGGGTTGCGGTGATACGCAACCGATCAAAGTCCGTTTCCGGATTGCCAGGTCGGCGGGCATGAATGATCCGCAGTTCAAGTGCTTCGTCGAGTCTCAAATTGATAAGCCTGTGTTTCGGCTCCGGCAAAGGTTCAGTATCGAGAGCTTCAAGCGACAACTTGGGAATGATCGCAAGTCTTTGCCAACGACCAGCCCGTTTGTGGTTGATCTGCCAACTGTGATCAAACCAGATGACCTCAAGCTCCAAGCGGGTATTGGCGGCTGGCGATGTCACGTGGACGCCACCCTTAGGCATCAGCATTTCCATGCGGGCTCCAGGTGTCAAAGAAATTGGACGTAAGTAAGTATTAAATAAAGTTTGCCTGCTTGCAAGCAAAAGCTTAATAAAGTTTACGGGCCCGAGTTCGCCTTGCGGCAAACCCGGGCCCATGGGGGGTTGAACTTTGTGACTAGCTGACTAGCCGCACTTGTTATAGGTGCAGCTATGGGGGAAGTTTGCACACTTCTGGCAGCCCTCGGAGTAGATGACTTGAGCTGAGCGGCACTCGGGGCAGATGTTGCCACGGGTCTCCACGACAGCTTTCTCTTCGACGGGCTGTGTGGGTGTCAATGCCACCACTTCGGTGATCATTGAAACCTGGGCCTGCGTTTCAGAAGCCTCATCCCTTGCCGCAGTGATGGCGGCTTCCACGGCATCAGCATGCTGGAGCAAGAAATGACCCAGCGCGTCCGGAATCGAGAGTGCCTTGCGTTCGGGACGAAGTCCCTCTTCGCGTGTGCTACCTCCAATTCCCATGATGGCATCTGCGCCATCCCGGACGTCACCACCGAGCCGAAGGCCCCACGAGAAGAGCCGCCCGATAGCCTCCATGAATGCCGGGATGTCCTCACCGGACTTCCCGATGCTGCATCGGATGTGATACGGCCGCCCAGGGTGTTCTCGAAGTTCGCAGACGTCAACCCAGAGCTTGCCGAACGGAGTACGAACGGCGTACTCGATTGTGGGCAACCCTCTGCCCGGAGTGCTGATGTAATCCGGCAGAGGCAACGGCCGCACAAATGGCCAGTGAGCCTCGTCGAGCACCTCAAGCTCTCCAGTTTCCGGAGTCTCAGTACTGACCGAAAGCACCTCGAGATCACGGCTACCTTGACGGTAGATCGTGATCCCCTTGCAACGCGTTCGGGTAGCAAGGTGGTAGGCCTCGTTCACATCCTCGACCGTCGCTGCATTAGCGAAGTTGATGGTCTTGGAAATGGAGTTATCCACGAAAGCCTGTAATGCCGCTTGGGTCATGACATGCTCGGCCGGAGTCAGGTCGGCTGCCACCACGAAGGCGTATTGCACTGACTCGGGCACTGAGTCCAGCCCCTGACAGGAGCCGTTATTCATGGCAACAGCCTCGGCAACTACTGCAAGCATGTTCTCATCGAAGCCTTCACGCCTCAATGCCTCTTCCAAGAGGCTTGAGACGTATGAAAGCTCGATGTTCTCAGCTTCCTGCATCATGATGCGCTTGTAGATCAACGCGAACATGCACTCGCCACCGTATCCTTCGACGCCGGCCGTTGAGGCGATTGTCCCTGTTGGGGCGAAGGTATTGGTGGCTGAGTTGCGAATGCCGTGAGCCAGCAGCCCCTCCTCCACCAGCTGCCAGTTGCAGGGCGGCCGGCCGAAGTCAAGCTTGTGCTCGACCAGCGGCTTGGGTGTCTCCCAGAGGTTGATGGTGCAAGGTGTCTCACCGTCGTCCATCACCGTCTGCACCTTAGCCCCAAATCCGTGCTCACGCAGCAGCGCTGGGTCGTAGATGGAGTTGGCGATCCAGGGGAAGGCCCCGCGCTCCTCTGCCCGCTCGATAGCAGACATCATGGAGATGAAGCGCATCCGCTCAGCCACCTGGCTAGCGAAGTCGAGCCCATCCTCAGAGCCGTACCGAACGCCAATAGCGCCCCGACCCGGATTGAAGACTTTGACCATGGCATCGGCCACTCCCATCTCTCCCAGACCAACCCGCCGACCGTTCTGGGCGGCAAACTCCAACTCCGGAACGCTGGGCACGTAGCCGTTGGCATCGACCACGTCATCCAACATCTGGTAGGCCAAGCGGTGGTAGCGGTCGAACTCGCCCCAGTCAAGACTGCCATCTTCACGAACAAAGTTCTGGATGGCAATCGAGCCGAGGCAGCAGTTCTCGTATGGCGCAAGCCACTGTTCACCACAAGGGTTAGTGGACTCCAGTGTGTAGCGCGTGGGGCACGGGTTGAACCGGTTGGCCTCGTCGATGAAGAGGAGGCCAGGATCGCCCTTCTCCCAGGCGCAGCGCACAATGTAATCCCACAGTTCCCGAGCTGGAATACTCGTGACCTTTTCGCCCTTCCACTCAACCTTGGCCACGGGGCCATCGGGTCCGGGAAAGTGGAAGTTCCAGTCGCTGTTGTTCTCGACGGCTTCGAGGAAGCGATCAGTCACGCCGACCGAGATATTGAAGTTTTTGAGTAAGCCCTCCTCTACCTTTGCGCGAATAAAGGCTAGGGCATCCGGGTGCCAGATTGGGCAGACACCCATGTTAGCCCCCCTCCGGCTACCGCCCTGCCGGATCTCCTCAAAGACAGCGTTGTACATCCGCAGATAGCCAACCACTCCGGTAGACTGCCCCATACTCGACCGAACAATTGACCCCTCCGGACGCAAGCGCCCAAACGAGAAACCGTTGCCGCCGCCAGTCTTCTGAATGGCAACGGCATCCCGCACCGTTTTCATGATGTTGGCATACCCGTCCACCAATGTATCCTCAATGGGAAGTACGAAGCAGGCGGCGAGTTGACCAAGCGGTGTACCCGCACCCGTCCAGGTGGGAGAGTTCGGGATGAAAATGAGCCGGCTGGTCATTTCGTAGTAGGCGGCGGCTCTCTCCAACCAGTCGTCGATGCCGTTTTCCACCAAGTCCCAGAAGCTCTTGAGCTTCCGTCCGTGCTCAAGCTGCCAGTTGAACTGGCGCACAATTGTGCGGTATGGGAACGGCATCTCCTCGTAAGTCAGCCTTGTGAGGTCGATCCTCTCCGGCTCAACGTCGCCCTCTTCCCAGTCGGCCCCTTCGACGTAGAGCACAGTAACGCTGGCTACGTTGACGTTGACTCGCCAATGCGTTTCGGCCGGCGATTCGGTCGGCTCACCATCGTCGTCCTTGCGCGGATAACGCTTGTTGAAGACCTTGAGGGAATTAGGGTTGTACGGAGGCTCAAAGATGGTGGCCATCGCAAACGCCCCCTGGATCCGAGCGTCCAGCTTGGTCAGTCGCTCGAGTTCGATGGTTGCGGTCATGGTAGTAGCTCCTTTCTGCCGCTGGCGGCAGACTTTCGTTTGCCGTAGAGCAGCAGAGGTGTTCTGCCTTCGACTGTACGGACTACCAGGGCACGTTACCCCCTAACGCACCCTCATAGCCCGTACAGTCAGTCTGGCGCTCATGCCATGACCATTTAGCTAGTCACATATTGTCAACGTTCTCTTCGAGCTTGATGGCTCGTTCCTGCCCTGGGGCAAAAACCAACCATCAAAAACCCCTTTAAGTCCCCTTATTTTTGAGCCTCAGTAATTCTTGTTCAAAGCTCGCCACGTCGGCAAAACTGCGATAAACACTGGCAAAGCGAACGTAGGCCACATCGTCGAGCGAAAATAATTTTTGCATGACTAATTCGCCGATGCGATCGCTCTCGACCTCGGCCTCCCCCCACCCACGGACTTCGCGTTCGATTTGGGCAATGATTTCTTCCACCAAGGCAATAGCAATCGGTCGCTTCTCGCAAGCTTTATAAATCCCCCCAGCCACCTTCCTACGATCGAATAACTCTCGCCGGCCGTCCTTTTTGACGACAGCGATTGAGGGCATCTCCAAGCGCTCGTAAGTTGTAAAGCGGTGGCCGCAGCGCAAACACTGACGGCGGCGCCTGACCACGGTGCCTTCATCTAAATCCCGCGATTCAATGACTTTCGAATCGAGATAATCGCACTCGCGGCATTTCATTTCCCCTCCTAAGAATTCGGACTTATATTTGTTTAGACGCCATATATAGCGTAAGTACTATACTAGTATAACGCTAGGCTTACTACCCTCGTCAAGACTTTTTTACGATTATCTTGAATGTCTATTCGACTTTGCGGCGAATAAAGGCTGGTACATCTAAATCGTCATCTTCTAAATTGAGGCTACTAACATCCGCTACGACTGAACTTTTGGCTTCCACCGGCTTATCAGCGCTTTTGATGGCTTGATCAACACTCATGGTGGTATCGAGTTCGCTAGGGTCAGGTTCGGGCTCGATGCTAGCCAGCGCCGAGCGTCTGGCCGGCTCAGGTTGAACCTCAGGCTCTTCGACCTCGGCTGGAATTGGTTCGCCAAAGCCTTGGGGTCGCTCGTTGATGAAGGGCTGGCGGGCCTCGGTAATAACATCGGGTTCAAACAGCGGCTCGGTTTCGGCCGTCTCTGGGGTCGATTTAATATGGCCGGCAAAACCAGTCGCTACCACCGTGATTTTGATATCGTCATCGAGGGTTTCATCAAGTACAGCCCCAAAGATAATGTTGGCCTCCGGATCAACCGCATCGGTAATGGTTTTGGCAGCCTCGTCGATTTCGTGCATGGTCATGTTGCGCCCACCAGTAATGTTGAACAATACGCCTTTGGCGCCTTCGACGCTGACTTCTAGTAGCGGTGAATCGATAGCCTGGCGGGCAGCCTGAATGGCGCGATTTTCGCCTCCGGCTTTGCCGATGCCCATCAGCGATGACCCGGCATCAGTCATAATGGCCTTAATATCGGCGAAGTCTAGGTTGATCAAACCATGAATGGTAATTAGATCCGATATCCCTTGCACGCCTTGCTGCAAGACCTCATCAACCACATGGAAAGCATCCATTAGTGAGGTTTTGCGATCGATCATTTGGAGCAAGCGATCATTCGGAATAGTAATCAGGGTATCAACGTTATCTTTGAGCTCATCAATGGCCACATCGGCATTACGCCGCCGGCGTTCGCCTTCGAAGGTGAATGGTTTGGTAGCAATTCCGACCACCAAAGCGCCCAGCTCCTTGGCCGCGCCAGCAATGAATGGTCCAGCACCAGAACCGGTGCCACCGCCGGCCCCGATCGGGATGAAGACCATATCGGCGCCTTTTAGCATTTCATAAATATCAGCTTCGCTTTCCTCAGCGGCTTTGCGCCCAACGGCTGGATCCGAACCAGAACCAAGACCCCGAGTGGTTTCCTTGCCAATGTGGACTTTCCTGGGGGCACTAGAATAGTGCAGAGCCTGGGCATCGGTATTAACCACGACAAACTCCACTCCCTGGACTCTCGATGTAATCATACGCTCGATGGCGGCACTGCCGGCTCCCCCAACTCCAACCACCTTAATCCGAGCAAAGGTCTGAACTTCTGGAATTATCTCTGCCATCTTCCCCTTTATTTGAAAACCCTTAATTCTAATTTGGTTATAAAAAACCCAACAATTCCCACGTGGGTACAGTCGTTAGTATATGCAAACGCCCTAGTTAATGCAACTTTTTTATTCGCCCTGAATACATTAATACTGGCGAATACTTTTTTTGAACAATTTCATTTATGTAGCGGTTCATTCAGCCGCAGTTGGCTTAAAGATAATTATGGTAACAGGTTGCGAAGTGTCTTTTTGATGCGGTCAACGGTCTGGCCAATTTTGAGGTTGGCTTTGTCTTCGGTATGCGAATAGGCCATATTTTCTAACATCAAACCGACTGGTGCGGCGTAGGCTGGGTCGCTCACGCGATCAGCGATGCCGCTCAAACCCTCCGGCTTGCCAATTGCGACTGGCAGGCCTAAGGCTTGTTTGGCCAGATCAGCCAGTCCCGGTAGCTTAGCGCCACCACCAGTTAAGACCACGCCGGCCGGTAGCATCCCGTCTTTACTGACTTTCTTAAGTTCAGCTTTAATCATCTGCATCATCTCATCTAGTCTAGCGCCGACAATTCGATTCAGTTCACGCCGGGAGACGACCACTTCGTCTGAGGTTAGTTCTTCAATGCGTAACTTCTCGGTTGAACTAACCTTACCCGGGTGGGCGTTGACGTATTTGAGTTTTATTTTTTCGGCTACATCGATGCTGGTTCTTAGGCCAATCGCTAGATCATTGGTAATATGTCCGGCCCCGATCGGTAGCACACTGCTGTAGAGGACATCCCCCTCTTCGAAAACCGCAATGCCAGTGGTGCCGCCGCCGATGTCGACTAGAGCCACACCGAGCTCCTTCTGCCGCTTGGTCAGCACGGCCCGAGCGGCCGCCAGCGGTACCAACACCTGACCTTCGATATCGATACCAGCCTGATAAATACTGCGATTGAGGTTTTTAATGGCTGGGCTGGCTCCGGTAATAATGTGGGCTTCAACCTCCAGACGAACGCCATTCATGCCGACTGGGTCTTTGATATTGGTTTGAGTGTCAACGTTATAACTACGGGGGAAAACTTGTAAAATTTCTTGGTTGGGCGGCAATTGAACCGCGGTCGCGGCCTCTTCGGCCCGATGCACATCATCCAATGTGATTTCCTGATCAGCCCGACCGACAGCGATAGTGCCTTTGGAATTAAGGCTGGTGACGTGGGCACCATCAATGCTGATAGTCGCTCGATCAATCGTAACCCCAGAAATTCTCTCAGCTTCATCAACGGCTGTGGTAATGGAAGTAACGGTTTCCTCAACGTCTACCACCACCCCCTTACGCATGCCAGTAGTCGGTGCGGTGCCAACGCCGATAATGCTGGGGTTGGTGGCACCTTCCTCGGCTAGCCCAACCACGCAGCAGACTTTGGTGCTGCCGATGTCGAGACCTATGTAAGTTTGTTCGGGCTGTTTTGCGGACACAAAATTTGTTCCTATTTTTCTAGGTTATTATAGACTGCCAGGGTCTGGGCTTTCAAGCGTATCACGCTCCAGTATACACTAGGCCTTGGTTAGAATCTCGCTGCCCCGATCAGTTATTAAAATAGTGTGTTCAAATTGAGCTGACAGGCTGCCATCAACCGTTTTGAAAGTCCAGCGATCAGGAGCCAACCGGACGGCGTGATGGCCCAGTGTGGCCATCGGTTCAATTGCAATGGTCATGCCGGCTAATAATTTTGGTCCAGGGTAGCCGGTCCGAAAATTGGGTATTTCCGGATCCTCGTGAATGCCGTGACCAACCCCATGCCCACAGAGGGCTTCAACTACGCCTAGCTTATCGCGCCGCAAACGGTCCTCGATGACACCCGAGATGTCATCGACCACAATGCCCGCTTGAGCAGCTTTTATACCCAGGGCCAGTGAGTCGGCCGTGGCATGCATTAAACGCTTGGCCTCCTTTGAGACCGCTCCCACACCGATGGTGGTAGCAGCATCGGTAATCATGCCATCGTATGAAACACAAAAATCAAACGAGACAATATCACCATCACGAACTACCCTATCTCCAGGTATGCCGTGAACGACCTCATCGTTAATACAAATACAGATTGGTTCGGGGTAGCCCTCATAGCCCAGAATCGGCGTCCCGCCGCCCAAGCGCTTGGTTTCCGAGGCTGCTAGGCCCGATAGCTCACCAGTGGTGATCCCAGCCACAGTTTGGGGTTTTAAAAATTCCAGCACCTGGGCCAAAATTTGGCCACCCGTTCTCATGGCGGTAATTTCGCTCTCAGTTTTGACGCGGTTCATCATAGGCTTGCAGCAATGCGCTCAGCCACTTCTTCTGGCGTCCCAGCCCCCTCGATTTCGATTAAGCGCCCATCGTGACGGTAGCTAGAAATGACTGGTTCAGTCTGGGTAGTGTATTCCTGCCACCGATGTTTGATCACAGCCTTAGGATCATCTGAGCGTCCGCGAGACTCTAGGCGTTTGAGAGCTTCGGCTTCAGTAACATTGATAACGAAAATATGGCCCAACTCCCGGCCTAGTTTGTTTAGGGCCTGATCTAGCCATTTAGCCTCAGCCTTGAGTCTGGGAAAACCATCAAGCAGAATTGGTAGACTAGCGTCAATTTGCTCAATGGCGGCCAGCAGAACCTTTTCAACGACTTCGCTGGACTCCAACTCTCCCGAATCGATCGTAGCCTTGATGGCCGAATCATTTGATGCCCGCAGCAAGGCCCCGGTCGATATCTGGACGTAGCGGTGGCTGGCGGCCAGCCGGCTAGCCTGTTCGGATTTCCCCGAACCTGGGGGCCCTAGGATAATATCGACTAGCCCTGCCATACCAATCCCAATATATAGGGCCAAAAGATAGCGATACCGATGACAATAGCACCACAAGCCGCTACTAGGACCGCCCCGGCCGTCATATCTTTGATCAGCCTAACCTTGGGATTTTCTTTGCCATCAACTAAGTTTAGGGTTTCTTCGATAGCTGTATTTAAGAGTTCAGCCAAAAAGACCAGTAGGATAGCAAAGAAAATCGCTGCCATCTCAGCGTTGGAAATATTTAAAATCAGACCGAGTAAGAGCGTTAGTAGCGCTATCACAACGTGAATTCGAGCATTGCGCTCGCTACGCAGAACGCTGATTACCCCGTTCATAGCATCTGTTAGGCTGCGGATGAATCCCATTCAAAGTTCCTATAGGTTAATCCTAAATCGTGCATCAGCCCGGCCTGGATGATCTCCATTCGCCTACGGCCGCTTGAGTCGGCGTGATCAAGTCCGATCAGATGGAGGCAGCCGTGGATGAAGAGCAAAACGATTTCGGTTTCTAGATCGGTACCGGCTTTAGCGGCCTGGCGTTCGGCCGTCTCACGGCTTATCGCCATATCGCCGATTTCGCCACCCGGCTCTGCCCCATCTTCTAAGTAATTGAAGCTCAACACATCGGTGGCGTAATCGTTGCCGCTATACTTCTTATTTAAGGCTCGAATCTCGCTATCGTCAACTAGCTTAAGGTTAATTGTGCCGTTTGGCAGATTCTGCGCCGTGGCATTTAGAGCGGTGATAACAGCTTCTAGTAAAGCCTTTTTAACGCCCTTGGGTAAAGGGCCGCTAAGGGCTAATTTGAGGGCCACTAACTTAAATTCTCGCGAACTAATTTAGCGATTTCTGACCCATCGGCACTCGGACCAGCCTTGGCTTTGACGGCACCAATAATGGCTCCCATCTGGGGATTGGGGCCGGCGTCAGTGATGGCTTCGCTAACTAGCGCTTTGAGTTCGTCTGGGTTTAATTGCTTTGGTAAATAGGTTTGGATGATGTCCAGCTCAGCCGATTCGGCCGCGGCCAGATCACCTCGCCCGGCGCCTTCGTATGCCGCAATTGAATCACGACGCTGTTTGGCCTCTTTGATTAACACCGCCATAGCTTCGCCATCAGCTAACTCGTGGCCTTGTTTGATTTCTTCGTTCTTCAAACTGGTTTTAATTAAGCGCATAACCGCCAACTTGTCGGATGCTCCATCGCGCAAAGCCTGGGTGGTTTCCTGATTGATTTGATCAACCAACATTAACGGATTCCTAGGTATTGCTTGGCCTTAATCTCTTTGCGAGCTCGTTTGCGAATTGCAATCTCGCGCTGTTCGCGTTTACTTAGAGGCTTTTCAAAATATTTTTTGCGTCTGGCCACACCCAAAACACCCGACTGCTGAACTTTTTTATTAAAGCGTCGGATTAGGTTTTCGAGACTTTCGCGGTCGTCTTTACGGGTAACTTGTAACAAGTTTAGTTCACCTCCTGGGTGAGTAATGATTCTAACCTGAGTAGTCTACTATACCAGGAGCTGTTTATCAAGACGCTTAGTCCCGGAAGCGCTGGCCGCCCATGATGTGAATGTGAAGATGATCGATGATCTGGCCGCCGGTGCGCCCGACGTTGATTTGCACCCGGTAGCCACCGCCAATACCCAAACTCCTGGCACAAGCCGCTACAGCTTCCAGCAGCTGCCCACCAAGAGTTGGATCTTCCAAATGATCCAAGCTCTCAATATGTTTTTTGGGCACTAACAATACATGGACTGGCGCCTTAGGGTTGATATCCGGGAAGGCAGCTGCGATAGCGTTTTCCCAAACCAGTTTAGATTTATCACCAGCAATCTGGCAAAACAAACAGTCTTTCATAACCAGTATTATAGCTAAAAAAGTAAAGCCCCGTCACTTGGACGGGGTATGGACTAGGGCCGATGCGACTAGCTAGCTTCATCGCAGCGTTGGCGCCAGAGGCAGTAGAGCTTTCGGGTGCTCAACGACCTCAACTTGCCTTTGTAGCCAGAATCCCTCAGGTCGGCGATCATGTATTCCCGAGTTGGCCGGCTGGGCCGTTGATACGTTGATTGGACCGGCCGCTCCCCCGGAAGGACGATTGGTTCAAGCTCCAATATTGCTTCCAACCGTCGCATGGCACATACGCCTATCATCTCGCTGACCCACTGCCCTCCGAGGCGATCGATCGATTGCTCAAGGCACAGCTGTTTGAGCTGATACAATCTCGTCTCTATCAGCTCTTGGCGCTCCTCAGCCATTTGCCTGGTAGTCGTCCGAACATGTACATAACGACTGGTTTGTACCACCACGCCCCCTTGGCGAATAGACCACAAGAACTAAGATAGATTAACCACTTTGGTTCTAACTGTCAACTAGCTAGTCTATTTTTGGTCGAAGCGTTTGCGCAATTCGCCAACGATCTTATTGCGCGGGATCATTTCTTGGGCACCGGAAGTCATATCTCTTAGTATCACGACTTTATCAAAAACTTCCTTTTGACCAATGATGATGGCAAAAGGCACACCCAATTTATCGGCCCTGGTCAGCTGTGAAGCGATGCCGTCCTTATCAATCACGCCCACGGCGCCGACCCGGGCATCCAGCAGCTCTTCGATTAGTTTGAAGCCAGCTAGTCTAGCCGGCTCACCTAGGCTTGCCACAAAGACCTTGCGACCGGTGCTTTTGATCACTGGGACATTATTTTGATCAAGTTCGATGATGATGCGTTCGACGCCTAAGCCGAAGCCAACAGCTGGGGTTGGTTGGCCGCCTAATTCTTCGACCAGCTTATCGTAGCGGCCACCTCCACCCAGGGCACTTTGAGCCCCCTCTCTGGTGCCGTAGAGCTCAAAAACGGTCCGTGTATAGTAATCCAACCCTCGAACTAAGAGATGATTGAGCTCGTAGGTCACCTCAAATTCATCCAGGTACTCTAATACTCCGGTAAAATGAGCCCGGCAGGGTTTACAGAGAAAATCCAGGATCTGGGGTGCTCCTGCCACCACCTTCACACATCCCGGCTCCTTACAATCTAGAACTCTGAGCGGGTTGGTTTTAAGTCGCTGGCGGCAATCCTCACACAGCTGGGATTTTTGGCCTTCCAAATATTCCACCAAAGCGGTTTTATATTTTGGTCGACAAACTTCATCGCCGATCGAATTGATTTGAACCGAAACATCCCTTAACCCTAATTGAGTAATAAAGCGATGCGACAAAATAATCACCTGGGCGTCAATGCTCGGGTTTGATTCGCCGAAGACCTCTACCCCCACTTGGGTAAATTGGCGCTGACGGCCGGCCTGCGGCCGATCGTAGCGAAACATTGGCCCGGCTACAAATAACTTAACTGGCTTCGCCAGTGAAGCCATACCATGCTGAATGTAGGCCCTAACAACGCCGGCAGTTGGCTCTGGCCTAAGCGTTAACTGATTATCCGATTTATCACTAAAGGTGTACATTTCCTTGGACACAATGTCGGTTTCTTGGCCAACGCTGCGCTCAAATAGCCCTGAATCTTCAATGATTGGTGTATCGATGCGCTCGTAGCCGGCGTCGCTGGCCAAAACCTCAAAAAGCCCCATTACCTGCTCGTAACGAGGTTGATCTGGAGGCAGAATGTCGGGCATTCCGCGAACATTTTGAAACTTATTCTTAGCCATCGCTACTCCACCGCTGTCTAGACCGCAAGCGTATCATCCTTGATGGAGGGGCGCAAATTGCGGATTTCTGAACACAAATGTTATTAAATTTGAGTACGAAAATTAATTGATAAACTTATTTATTCAAAATTCGTTTTTATTGCAAGCTTATCAGAACTAATTCTGGTTCGGGCTGGCCAAAGAAAGCGTTCGAAACTAGCTGCGTTTTAACCTCAATCGACTGCCCAATGCTGAGGTTGGGGTGACGATCAGCCATATTGAAGCCCAAGGCTGTTAGAGTTTCGCCGCCGGTATCAGCCAAGGCCAGTTTAAGGTGTTTTTGATCTTTTCCAACCTGGCCGACCCTAACCACTTTCAGGTTTGGGATGGCAATGATAGGTTTAGGATTACCATTGCCAAAGGGCTCTAGTAAATCGATTTCGCGAATTAAATCGAGCTTCAAGCTACTAAAATTATCGACCTCAAGGTCAGCCTCTTCTCCTTCTGAACGCGCCGGGTCTGCAGCAGCCATTCGTTCAATCAACTCTGCGCGGAGTTTTTCGATATCGGCGCTCTTAATTGTGAAGCCAGCGGCAAAATGATGGCCGCCCAGTTTAACAAAGCGCTCGTCTAGCTTCCGTAAGTTTTCAATCAAATTGAAATTTGCTGTGCTCCTAGCCGATCCTTTGGCCAAATCTCCCATAATTTGCATGATCAGAACTGGTTTATGCCACCGCTCAACTAGTTTTGAAGCTACTATCCCCACTATGCCATGGCTCCAATCTGGGCTAGCTAGTACTAAGATGGGATCATTTTGGTAGCGTTCGGCCTGAGTCCCAGCTTCGGCCAAAATTTGGGCCTGCTGGTCACGCCGCTCTTGGTTCAAGCCATCAAGATAGTCCGCTAGTTGCCCCGCCTCACTAGAATTAGTAGCCGTTAATAGGGCTAAGGCCTTTTGGGCATGCTCCAACCGGCCAGCCGCATTTAGTCTGGGGCCAAGCATAAAGCCCAAGTGATAACTAGAAATTCCACCCAGATCGATACCCGCCACATCGGCCAACGCCTTTAAACCCACCCGACGGCTTTTGGCCATAACTTTTAGCCCATATTTCACCAGCAGGCGATTCTCACCGACCAAAGTCACGACATCACAAACCGTACCCAAGGCCACTAGATCAAGCAGCCACTTTTCCTGGCCGGGCTCCGGCCGCCCCAACTTTTGTTGGATACCTTGAATCAACTTAAAGGCCACCCCAACACCAGCCAGATCCTTGAAGGGATAATTGTCGCCAGGTTGTTTGGGATTGATAACCGCTAACGCCTGCGGCAGTTGATCCGGCACCGAGTGGTGATCAGTAATAATTAAATCAAGCTTGTTGGTCCTAGCCCAATCGGCCTCAGCCAAACTGGTAATACCACAGTCAACACTGATGACTAGATCAATGCCCTTGGCTTTGAGTTTAGTTAAGGCTTCGGTGTTTATGCCATAACCTTCTTCAAATCGATCAGGAATGTAGACCTCAGCCTTGGCGCCCAGGCTACTCAGAAAGTCCAGCATAGCGGCACTGGCAGTCAAGCCATCAATGTCGTAATCACCGTAAATGCCAATTGACTGGCGATTTTTAATGGCGCTAATAATTCTCTCAACCGCCGCTGCCATTCCGGTTAACAAAAATGGATCATGCAGCCCACTATTATAATCAGGATCCAGGAACTCTTGGATCTGACCCGGCGTGGTATAACCGCGCTGAGCCAAAATCTGCGCTACCAGAGCTGATAACTGGGTGGATTGTCTAACTTCAGGCATACCCCTAGGTTAGCACAACCCGTTGGTACTGCCAGGCTGAGTTTAATTAAATCCAACGACGCAGTCCCGCAAAGCTGGGATCGCTGCGGGGTACAAAATTGGCCGGCGGTTCGGGTTGGTAGAGATTGCGGAGTTGGTACTTGCTTGTGATATTTATTTGGTTAGTTTTTTGTCTGAATTTTTTAAACATTTTGTTGGGGTTTTTATGCTTTTATATGCCTCACTTGAGATTTTAAGACTATGCCTTGGAGCTCTCGGTAGAGCTTAAAGTGCTGGTTGGCAAAGTAAACCTTGGAGTTACCCTCCTTGGCACTTTTGACAAAACCGGCCTTTTCTAGGCGTTGGAGCTCGCGCTGAACATTGCCAGCATCTTCTTTAATCATTTTGGCCAAACCGCGCACATGTATCCGAAAATCCGGATACTTGGTATATAACGTAATAATCTTACGCCGCGTTTTGGATGTGATAAAGAGATCGAGCATCCAGGCCCTCCTACAGCTACGTCCACCTCTTGGATTTCGCTTATGCTATGTTACCATTGTTACTAGCTGGTGTAAAGATTATGAACAATTGCCCCCACCCCAAAAACCTCGCTACAACCTATGGCCTCTTCTGTACCGACTGCGGCACATTGGCCTCTTTGAACAAGAAAAAAGCCAGAGCCAAGAGCAAACCGGAACCGCAGCTAGGCGTTGGTATCGCCAGGATTTGGGAACACTAAACTACGAAGCTGGGTTTTCCGAAGTTGCCTCAAGAGAATCGAGATATTCATTAACCACTTCGCTATAACCATATGCAAAATTAGTACTGCGAGCTTGTTCTCTAGTCAAAAAAACCAGGCCCTGACCCTCGTCAGTTCTAAGATTTGGTACACTATCTAGCTCAGCTACAAATACATTATGCTCTCCAGGCCTATCATCAACCCAAGTTTTGAAGAGCTTAATGTCGCTCGCTACAAAGGACTGACCTGTATCTTTGTCTTTTAATTCTTCACCGACTTCCCGACGAGCAGCTTCTTCCGGGGATTCGTCACCTTCAAGGTGACCACCAATAATATCAATCATGCCCGGACATGATATATCGGGCCGATCGTCTCGCAAGAAAAACATCAATTGATCGGTGGGCTTGATATGAAAGATAATACCCGCACCACGGCTTGTAGGCTGTCGCTCGTTACCTGTTTCGTGCTCAATCATATACTGACGATACCATAATTCATTAGTTCGAATTGAAGACTCATGGCCTGGCTTTAGCTCGCTTCAATTTATAGTTGTGCCAGCTCACTAGCAGTGGTGAGGCGTTGAAGATCGATGAATAAGTACCGGATGCTACCCCGACTAATAGCGCTAGCACGAAGTAGCGAATGCTTTCGCCGCCGAAGAGGAAGAGCGCTAGAAGCGTTAGTAGCACGGTTAGCGAAGTATTAATGGAACGGGCGAAGGTTTCCAGAATGCTATCGTTTACGACGGTTTCAAAGCTGGCCCGTTCGCGGCGCAAGTTCTCGCGAATGCGGTCGAACACCACAATGGTATCGTGGACACTAAAGCCAATAACGGTTAGAACCGCAGTCACGAACAAGGCATCAACCTCGATGCCAAAGAAGTGTCCTAGCAGCGAAAAAACACCTAGTACAAAGAAGGCATCATGCAACAAGGCAATTATCGCGGTAACGCCAAAACTCCACGGGCTGACCGGCGGTGGCGCATTACGAAAGGCAAAGGCCACGTAGCAAACGATGGCAAATGAGGCTGCGGCAATTGCTAGCAAGGCATTGCGGGTAATATCGCGGCTAACACTTGAACCAATCGTGCTATAGCTAATTTCACTCAAACCAGTAGTGGCTAAGGCAGCCTTGAATTCCTTGTGACGGGCTTCGGCTTGATCTGGGCTGCCGGGATCTCGGTAGCGAATTAGCAAATGTTCACCACTGCCAGAGGTAACAGTTACGTCCTGAAAACCCAAAGTTTTGGCCTGAGCCGTAATGGCGCTAGCATTCCCCCCACCTTGAATTTCGAGCAAGGAGCCGCCTTTGAAATCAATACCCAACTTTAAATGGAAGACCACTAGCGAAATTAGCCCTGGCAAAATGACTGCTAATGAAATCGAGTACCAGATTCGGCGGCGGCCAATGATGTTCATTTGGGCGACTCCTCCAGCTTTAATCCGTAGAGTTTAGGGTTCTTGCCAACTTTGGTCATGATGATGCCCCGCAGGAAAGTTCGGCTCACTACCACGGCCGTAAACATACTGATGACGACTCCCAATCCAAGCGTCACAGCAAAACCGCGGATGATTGGAATTGAGCTCGAAAATGAGTACAGAATCACGCAAGTAATTAGGGTTGAGACGTTGGAATCACGGATGCTGGGCCAAGCTCTATCAAAGCCAGCCTCAACTGCCGCTACAAAGCTCTTGCCGGCCCGCAATTCTTCTTTCATCCGCTCGAAAATTAAAATGTTGGCATCAACCGCCATACCAATACTTAAAATGAAGCCGGCAATACCTGCCAGTGTTAAAACTATTCCGTAAGGCGTAAAAGCGCTCAGTTTATAGATTGTTAGTGTTAGAGCGGTGTAAATTCCGAGCGCCGCCACAGCCACCACGCCGGCCAAGCGATAATACATAATCATAAACAGGGCCACTACACCCAGCCCGATAACACCCGCTACCAAGCTATGGCGAACCGACTCCCGACCCAAAGTCGGCCCGACCGTCTGTTGTTGGACCGGGTGGATTGGTACCGGCAGGGCGCCAGCGTTAATTAATTGAGCGATGCGTTTAGCGGTTTTGACGTCGAAATTACCCGATAGCTGAGCTTTGCCATCGGTAATCGGACTCGAGACGGTCGCGGGTCCAAAGATCGGATCCTGATCCAGTAGGGTTAGGAGCTGGGTGCCGGTTTGGTTGATGCGGGTGGTAACTTGGCCGAAACGTTTGGTTGAGTCCCCCGATTTCATTTGCAGCGTCACAATTGGTTGACCACTTTGGGGATCAAAGTCAGCCGTAGCTTTTTGAACGTCCTTGCCTGAAATCCCAGTGTCGCTAGCGCCTTGGGTTTTGGGATCAATTTCCAGAAAAACCAAATTAGCAGTCTGGCCAATCAGATTCTCAGCTGCGGTAACATCAGTTACTCCTGGTAATTCAACGATAATCTTATCTGAGCCAAGCTGTTGAACATTGGTTTCTGAGGTACCAACGCTATTAACTCGCTTAGTAATAACATCCTTGAGCGAAGCCATGGCAGCGGCCTGATCGCTAGCTTTAGTCTGAGTTAAATCGGCTTGATAGACCAAATGAGCACCCCCCTGCAAATCAAGGCCCTCTCGAACTTGGAGGTGTGAATGTTTAAAGCCGATTTTATGCAGTAAGCTATCCTCTTTGGGATAGGCCAGCACCGCAACTATCAGGGTTAAAATTCCAATTAAAATGAGTTTGGTCTTTGTTGTCATGGCTCTTGCAAGGACTATAACCAGACGGCCTGCTGGCGTCAATCTAGAGCTTCTAGCCTCTAGGCGCAGCCTAAGGTGTCGGCTTCCTCTATAATAACCCTATGGCAAGACATTATTATTTGGTTGGAGTAACTCAACCCACCGGCGGTGCTGGCCTGACCTACCACGCTGAGCGGGAGCTGGCGGTTGGCCAGCTGGTCGAAGTTAGCCTGCGGCAGAGGCGAATGGCTGGGGTTATCTTGAGTAGCGTGCCAAAACCCAGTTTTACCACTAAGGCAGTGGAGCGCGTTTTGGATCTGGCTGCCCTGCCACCACAGCTAGTCGAGCTTGGCGATTGGTTGTGGCACTACTATGCCTGCGATGCCGCCGCAGCTTGGCAAACCATCATTCCGGCCGGGGCCCTCAAAACCCGCCGAGCCACGACCGAAAAGTCGCCTACTAAATCCGAAATCAAGATACCAAAGTTGACTGGAGAACAAACTACGACTGTTCAGGCCATCGCTTCAAGCGATAAAACCACTATATTGCTGCGCGGTGTGACCGGTGCCGGTAAAACCGAGGTTTATTTGGAGATTGTCACACAAACCCTAGCCGCCGGACGCTCGAGTATCATTTTGGTGCCAGAAATCGCCCTGACCCCCCAAACCGAGGCTCGTTTTCGCACCCGTTTTGGTAATCAGGTCTTGCTGACCCATTCTGGTCTAACAGAGGCTCAGCGCTTTCGGGTGTGGCGCCAGGTTCTAGAATCTAGCGACCCCCAAATTGTGGTCGGGCCGCGCTCAGCCTTGTTTTTGCCAATTAAGCAGCTGGGGTTAATTGTCATCGATGAATGCCACGAAAGCTCTTACAAGCAAGAGCAAGCGCCGCGCTATGAGGCCGCCATTGTGGCGGCAAAACTGGCGCACTTACACCAAGCCAAGTTATTACTCGGCAGCGCCACTCCGGGGTTGCGCGAGGCCTTTTTGGCCAAACAAGGAGTTATAAAATTAGTTGAGCTAAGAGAGCGTTATAACCAAATTGCCCCAGCACCGCCGATTATCGTTGATCTAAAAGACCCTAGCGAATTTCGCGGCCACAAAATCTTTTCCCAAACCCTCTTAAGCCATTTGGATGAAACGCTTGAACGAGGGCGCCAGGCCCTACTCTTTTTAAACCGCCGGGGTAGTGCCAGCAGCCAGCTCTGTACCAACTGTCAGCATGTAACCCTCTGCCCACGCTGTCGCTTGCCCCTGACCTTTCATGCCGATCGAGCCCTAATGCTCTGTCATATTTGTAATTACTCAAAGGCTCCCACGGCCGTCTGCTCCAACTGTGGCCTGGCCGAACTGCGTTTCTTGGGCCTTGGAACCAAGCGGGTTGAAGATGAGTTACATTTGGTTTTTCCTAAAGCTCGGGTCATGCGACTCGATAAGGATAGCCTGAATTCAACCAACCTTGACCAACTCTACCAAGACCTTAACAATCACCAGATCGATGTCCTAATCGGGACCCAAATGATTGCCAAAGGACTAGATTTGCCTGCCATGGAAACCGTTGGCGTAGTGCTTGCCGATACCTCGCTTTACCTCCCCGACTACAGTGCTACTGAGCGGACTTACAATTTATTAACCCAAGTCAGTGGCCGGGCTGGTCGAGGCAGCCACCCAGGTCGGACTATTATTCAAACTTATTCACCCAATCACCAGGCCATTGCAGCTCTGGCACATGATGATTATTGGCGGTTTGCCAACGGTGAGTTGAGTGAGCGTCAGGAACTTGGTTACCCGCCCTACTACTATCTGCTAAAATTAAGTTACAGTCACAAATCTGAAGCCACTGCCAAAACTGCTGGAATCAAATTGGCTCGAGACTTGTCCGCAAATCCGAACATTATCGTGACTGGCCCGGCCCCGGCCTTTCGCCAATTTGCCAGCGGCCAAAATCACTGGCAAATCATTGCCAAGTCTCGCCGGCGCCAGAACTTAATCGAGGTTGCCCGGCAAGTTCCAACTGGTTGGACCAGCGATCTAGACCCCATTAACCTGCTCTAATATGACCAAAGACGATATTATTCACCTCCCTAATCCCAAGCTCCGGCAACGATCGACCAAAATTGGTCATGTCGATGCTTCGATCCGCCAGCTAGCCGAAAACATGATCGCCGCCACCTTGGACTGGGAACAATCCCGGCCGCACGAATTGGGTGCGGCTCTGGCGGCAATTCAAGTTGCTCAGGCCTATCGCTTAATCATTATTCGCCAAGATTTTGAAAATCGCGCTAACACTAGTTTCATGGTTTTTATAAATGCCGAAATTGTTAAACGTGAAGGCGAACCCACTCACGATATGGAAGGTTGCCTGAGTGTGCCGGATATTTACGGCAAAATTGAGCGCTACCCTAAAGTTAAAGTTAAGGCTCTGAATCTTGATGGCAAAGAAGTTCGCCTGACCGCCCATGGCTTTTTGGCCCGAGTTTTTCAGCACGAGATTGATCACACCAAAGGCTTATTATTTATCGACCACATTAAAAGCCCGAATGATCTCTTCCAGCTCCAAGATTCGGGTAAGTTTACGCCGGTCGAGGCCGTCCGCGATGACAGCTAAACCCAAACTGGTTTTTTTTGGTACTGGACCCGTTAGTTTAGCTACGCTCCAGGGTTTAGGTGGTGTTTTTGATTTAGAGGCCATAATCACTCGCCCGGATCGCGAGGTCCATGGCAAACTAGTTGAGCATCCGGTTAAGGTCTGGGGCCGCCAGCATTCAATTCCCGTAATTTGCGCTGACAACAAGGCTGAGCTGGAGCAGCAAGTTAAATTGGCGCAATTTAGCTCGAGGGCTGGTTTGGTGGTTGATTTCGGCATCATCGTTTCTCAACCGACTATTGATGCCTTCCCCCTGGGAATTTTGAATAGCCACTACTCGCTCTTGCCCCAGTGGAGGGGACCCGATCCGATTACTCCAGCCATCCTAGAGGGCGCTAGTGAAACCGGGGTGACCATTATGCTAATTACTGCTGGCATGGACGAGGGACCGATATTAGTCCAGCAAACTTACCGAATGTCTGGCCACGAAACTATTTCTGAGTTAACCGACAACCTCGTTAAGTTATCTAACCAAATGCTGATCGCAACTGTACCCAACTATTTAGCCGGTAGCATCAAACCCAAACCTCAAGTTGGCCAACCGACCTTTACCCACAAATTAGCCAAAGCCGATGGCCTGATCGATTGGCATAAACCGGCCGTCCAAATCGAACGCGAGGTTCGAGCTTATCTGGGGTGGCCTAGTAGTTATACTAATCTTTTGCAAACTGATGTGGCCATCACCAAAGCCCACACCGAACCTACCAACGGCCCTGTTGGGCAGGTTTTTGTAACAGCTAATAAAGATTTGGCTGTCTATGCCAATCCCGGTGCCTTAGTTATTGAGCGCCTCAAACCGGCTGGCAAACGCGAAATGACCGGCAGAGAGTTCCTAGCCGGCCGTAAATTATAAGCCGCCAAACAGGCGATCCCAAAAGGAGGCTCGAGATTGCTGGCGTTGCTTTTTGCGGTATTCATTCAAGGCCGATTCAGTTCGGCCAAGGCTAAACTGCTCACCGGGGTTATAGCCAAAACCGGTCTGGCGCAAATAATTAAGTTCGCCGACACTAGAAGCTCCGGGTGGAAACTCCAGTGGCGTACCGCGGCCGGAAATGGCTTGGCCACCCAACTCTTTGTCCTTAGCCCTAGGCTCTTGCATAGCCTGCTGCAGCGCGCCAGAAGGTACTTTGACTCCCCTTTTGTTAGTAAATGGTGTTCGTTCAAGCTTCATAGTGTGAACCGAAATAACTTCACCGGTGCGGGCGTTTTGGCGCACGACTGAGACCGTCTCGGCGTTGACCCCCGCTTGATAATAGCTTTCATGAATTTTGGTCGATCCTCGGCCCTTATCCATCTCGAAAACCGGCTGAGCACCACGACCAGCCACAGCCTCAATGTAGCTGTCAGTTATTTTGGTTTGTTCGCCCCGCAGGGTAGCCCGACCACCAGCTGGCCCCCGACTAACCGTATCAACATCCGTTAGCGCCTTATCCATTTCAGTTTTATAAGTTTGCCCAGCTTTTTCGCCTTGAGCTTTGGCTTGCTCAACTCGCCCCTTGGCTAGATCCGGGCTACCAATATCTGTCAGGTTATCGGCCATGGTCCGATCAGCGTATTCGGCCGAAGCCATTTCAAAGGCTTTGTCCTCATTGGCTTCATAGCCAGCCTCTTTCTTGGCCCGCTCCTTCAACCCGCTTTCAACCTGAGCCCGACCAGCAGCTTCGCCCTCGGACTGACTTTTGGATAAGATTTTTTCGACGCGAGTCCTGGCTCGTTTGGTTAATTCGTTATCGGTTTTGCGAACATTATTTGGGTTGGCCTTAAGCTCAGCCTCCTTGGCCTCAGCCTCATTGCGAACTTCGAGCTGTTTTTCGGCCATGGCCCGAGCTAGATCTTTGTCTAGGATATATCCGGCTTTTTCGCCAGCCTCTTCTCGGTCGCTTTGAATGGTGTTTCGATCAATTTCGGCGGTAATTTCATCCGGCGTCGGGTTGGTTTCCCCTGGCATCAGGTTGGGCCTCCTATTTGCCTAAACTATATCACAAAAGCGCTAAAGCTCTCGAATAATCGATTCGATGTGCTGAGCGTAGTCGCCGCTGAGATCGCGTTTGAAAACCAATTTCGGTACAAACTTGGTGGTCATGACGCTAGCCACCGCAGCTTGAACATCTGGGCGCACAGCCTCAGCTGATTGCCAAAGAGCCTCTTGATCTTTGGGCTGACCCAGCAGACCTAACCAGACAGTGGCTTGTTTTAAATCTGGGGAGACATCAATAGCCGTCACCGTAATATTGGCTGAGCCGGGCCCAATGGCTTGGCTCAGTTCACTTGCAACTCTTTGGCGCAACAGACTTTTAACCTTTTCGGTTCTTTGACTCATAAACTACGGGACCGTTCCTCGGTGGTGTAGAATTCGAGCTCATCGCCAAGTTCAATGTTAGTGGTGGTATTAAGACTCAACCCACACTCCTCCCCTTCTAGGACTTCTTTGGCGGCTTGCTTATTCTTTTGCAAGCTGGCTAATTTGGCGCGCCCGACCTCTTGCCCAGCGCGGAAAATTTTGATTTCGAGGTTTGGCTCTACTTTGCCACTAGTAACTCGGCCGCCACAAACGACTTGGGTCTTGGTGGTTTTAAAGACACCTAGAATTTCCAGTTTGGCAGCGGTGGTTTCGATGACTTCAGGCGAAAGCATGCTAGAGAGCACATTGCGAATATCATCTAGTAATTCGTAGATGACCTTGTACTGTTGGATCTTAACGTTTTCTCTGATCGCTAATTGACGCACCGGTGAGCTGATGCCGACGTTGAAGCCGATCAGGAGCGCACTGGCCGTCTTAGCACTAGTAACGTCTGATTCGGCAATGTCGCCCAACCCGGATTGGACAACTTTAACGCCGACTTCTTCATTACGCAGGCTGCCCAGGTTTTCCAATAGGGCTTCCAGCGAACCCTGGACATCGGCTTTGATGACGATATTGAGCTCTTTGACCTTACCGGCCGTAATCGCACTTTTAATTTCTTCGAAGCCGATTTTTTTAACCCCCATTAAACTCTTGACCTGGCTCTGACGGGCTACGTTTACGGTATCGACTTTGGCTTGACGCTCGTCCTCGACCTCGCGGAACGGATCACCAAAGGCCGGAACGGCTTTGAGTCCAGTTACCACCGCCGGGGTCCCGGGGGTAGCGTGCTTGATCCGATGGCCTAGGTAGTCTTGTAAGCTCCGGATCTTGCCGTAGGTGGCACCGGAGACGATAACGTCACCGATATCCAGCTGGCCATTACTAACCAGGAGGGTGGCTACCGGGCCGCGGCCGCTTTCCAAATGAGATTCGACCACTACGCCATCACTTAAACCAGTAATTCTGGCCCGTAAGTCTTCTAGGTCAACCACCAGCAAGACCATGTCTAATAATTTATCGATGTTGGTGCCACTTTTGGCTGAGACTTCGACTGTCACCGTTTGGCCGCCCCAATCCTCTGGGACCAGTTCGAGTTCACTGAGTTCTTGCTTGACCCGATTAACATCGGCTCCGGGTTTGTCGATTTTATTAATTGCCACCACTATCTGAACACCAGCCTCTTTAGCAAATCGAATGGCCTCTTTGGTTTGAGGCTTAACCCCGTCGTCGGCGGCTACCACAATGATGGCTACATCGGTGATTCTGGCACCATGAGCTCGAATAGCCGAAAAGGCTTCATGCCCCGGTGTGTCCAAGAATGTAATCAGCCGGTCGTTGCGTTTGACCTGGTAGGCGCCGATGTGTTGAGTAATGCCGCCGGCTTCGGCCGAGGCCACATCGGCACTGCGAATGGCATCGAGCAAAGAAGTTTTACCATGATCAACATGGCCCATAACGGCCACTACTGGCGGCCTGGGTGCACCCTCGCCTTTAGGCAGATCGCTTTGGGGCAACGCCACATTAGCCACCTCGGCCTCTGGCTTGGCTTCAAAACCCAAGTCGCTGGCAATTATAGCCGCAGTGTCAAAATCAATCTGCTCGTTGATGGTTGCCATCACACCATTGCGCATTAGTTCAGCCATCACCTTAGTGACTGGCAGACCCAGGGCCTGACTAAAGTCGCCGACCGAAATAACGGCTGGTAGTTCCACGCTTTTTAACTGATCTGTCGTTTCACTCATCGTTTAAGACCTGTTAGTTTGGTTAATTTGGTGGCGCATTCTGGGCTGCAGGTGTAGAGCCCTCGGCCGGGCTGATTTTGTTTTGGGTCTGGTTTTGGTTCGCCTCGGTCAATGACCCATCTAGTCATTTCAGCTTTGGGATGGTGCAGCCGGCAAATTCGACACATTCGCCGAACTTCGGCCACTAGTCCTCACTCTTAGCCGCCTTGGCCCGGGGTTTGGTGGTTTTGGCTTTTAAGCTTAGGGAAAGTTTGTGAGCTTCCGGATCAATGGCAATAACGCGGAATTGTTTATTCTCACCCAGCTTGACCAATTTGTTGGGGTCTTCGACGTGCTCGTCGCTCAGTTCCGAAATGTGCACCAGAGCTTCAATGGCAGGGGTAACTTGGACAAAGGCGCCAAAAGGTGTGATCCGCGTGATTTTGCCCTCAACCTCATCGCCAACTTTCAGTTTGGCAATTTCTTTGAGCCAAGGATCGGGCTGGAGCTGTTTCATTGAAAGCGACAGTTTATCGCGATCAATCGAAATTATTTTAGCTTTGACGCTATCCCCGACTTTGACGTATTTGGCGGGGCTCTCAACTCGGTCCCAAGCGATTTCCGATATGTGGACCAAGCCTTCGATGCCATCGACGTTAACGAAGATGCCAAAATCGACTACGCCGGTTACAACACCTTCAATTTCATCGCCGACTTTCAGTTTGGCCACCTTGCCTTCGGTGTCCTCGCGCCGAGCGGCTTTCTCCGATAGAATCAATTTGCTCTCGCGGCGATTGACGTCCAGAATCCTAACCTGCAAGGGTTTATTAACTAAGCTAACCAAGCGATGTAAGATTTCATCTTTGTCGGCACCAGATACTCGGGGATAGTTTTCGGCTGATAATTGCGAAACTGGCAAGAATCCGCGGATGCCTTCGACCTCGATCAAGAGGCCACCTTTGTTGGCATCATAGGGATGCACGCTGAAGACCTCGCCGGTTTTAGCCCGTTCCTCCAGGACTTCCCAGCCCTTTTCTTTGGCCACTTTCTTTAGACTTAAAACGGCGTAACCACCCTCAGTTTCAGGTTCTAACACGCTAGCACTAATAACGTCGCCCGGCTTGATATCACTAGCTTGTTCAATTTCGCGACCGACCACTAGACCGGTGCCACGCATGCCAAGGTCTAACCAGACCTCATGCTTTTCGGCCGCAATCACAGTCCCTTCGGCCACATCACCCACGGCCATGCCAACGGCCGGTTGCTCAGCTAACAGCTCCTCCATGGTTGGATTTTCGATTTTACTTTTACTAGGCATAGTAGACAGGGCCAGCCCTCTTGGCTGGCTTCCTCCTTCGAACAAATTTTCTCCGCCCAAAATGCGGCGGCGATTTAGGCTTATTCTAACCTAATGACACCCCATCTGTAAAGATTAGCAATCAAAAAGCCCTCAAGCTGCTGAGGAAGGGATCGCTTGCGCGCCGCATCCCAAGCAACTTGAGAGCCATTTGTGAGCCGATCCGAGGATGGGGCTTTTGGAAGGTACATGGCATATAAGGAGGTGAGCACTCATATACCAAACTTACAAAGCCCCAACCTGGGACCACCTCGGCAATAATCACGGTATGGTTTAAGAGTCTAACACAATTGCATTTTTTTGTCAACACACTTCTCGCTTATTTCGCTTAAGGTTTTGGATTATCATGGCTTTTCGGCCTACAATACATGTATGTATGTTGGCATCGACATCGGCGGTACCAAGCTGCTAGCAGCGGCTTCAAACGACGGACGCCGGATGATTCGCTCGCACAAAATCGCCACCCCCAAAGACCCGCGGGCAGCCCTCGCGGCCATGATTGAATTGGTGCATCAGGTCTCAGCCGGTCGGCCGGTGGCCAGCATTGGTGTCTCAACTCCCGGGCCGTTGGATCTCCATAAAGGTGTCATCCTGACGCCACCTAATCTGCCGTGGCATAACGTCGAGATTAAGCGCGGTTTGGAACGCAGCCTTCACGCCAATGTAGTCGTGCAGCATGATGCTGCTTGCGGCGGCCTGGCCGAAGCCATTTTGGGTGCCGGCAAAGACTACCAAAGGGTCCTCTACGTCACTATCAGCACTGGTATTGGTGTTAGTTTGATCACGGATGGCCAAGTTTATCATGGAGCCGCTAGAAACATTGAGGCCGGCCATATCACGATCGCTCAAGATGGTCCTGAATGCAGCTGTGGCGCTCGCGGCCACTTTGAGGCCCTGGCTTCAGGTCGCGCTATCAAGCGCCAATACGGCAAGTTTGCTTACGAGATTCATGACGCCAAAACTTGGGATCAAATCGCTCAGCATTTGGCCGCGGGTTTGAGTTCGTTAGTGGCCGTCTACGCCCCTGATGTATTGGTGCTAGCAGGTGGGGTTAGCGTCCACTGGCGCCGTTTTGCGAGACCCTTGGCTCACTATATGGCGGCCGATTTTCGCTATGGCATCCCCCCAATTAAGCTGGCCAAGTATGTTGAAACGGCCCCGGTTATTGGTGCTCTACTCCTGGCCAGCCAGGCCGAGCGGCTATTGCTCTAATGCTAGACAGCAAGTGGCCGCAAAACTATACTGTAATTGGCTACTGGAGGGTGCACAATTTTGGATTTTTTGAAGAACTTTCCTGAGTATACATTCGTCCCTGGAAGGTTTTTTATGTACTCACCCAAAGCTCAAACCATTACTTATGACCCTAAGCGCTTGAAGCGTAACGACGGTAAAATCGGCTTATTACACGAAATCGGCCACGCTTATCTGGGTCATAAATATTACACCTACGATATGCAACTTCTAACCATGGAAATGGACGCCTGGGACTTTGTCCGCCGGATGGCTATGACTTATAGCATTAAAATCGATGAGGCCCACATTAACCGCTGCATCGCCAGCTACGACGAATGGCTGAGCAAACGGGCGACCTGCCCCAGTTGTGATAACTTTAGCCTCCAGAGCGGCCGTCACAGCTTCAGCTGCTTCATTTGTGGCTCCAGGTGGACCACTAATCAAAATCAACTCAGCCGCGTTAAACGCACAGTCATAGATAATTTCGAGCGCCCCAGGCTAGCTCACAACTAAAAAAGACCCCGAGGGGTCTTTTTTAGTTTAGTGGCTTTAAGCCGCTAATTGGTCGCTAGCTTCGCTTTTCTTTGAGCGGCGTGATCGCAAGCCGCCTTTGCGGCCGGCTTCGCGAGCCAGTTCAGGGTTTTTGGCAAAGCCTCCACCCGTACTCTTTTTACCACCCATGCGGCCGATTTCTTGGTAGAAGTTCAGCCCGTAGCGTTGCTTGTTGGTCTTAGCAGCCTTAGTGCCACCTAGGTTTGTGCCTGACATAGTCAACTCCTTAGTGCTTAATTACTTTATATGGTGCCACAGCGGACCCTCATCTGCCTTTGGACGTTTCAACAAAAAGCTAGCCATAATGCTTATGATTTTTGGTTGAGGACGCTGGCACCACCAAATTGGGCAAATTCTAGCATAATGCGGTTATGCTGTCAATAGCATAAGCGATTTTTTTACTTATGGTTTATAACCCACCTGGGCAAGGTACTAATGAAGTAGGCAAATAGACGCCGTTAGATTTGTTCTCGCATTCAATTACAGAGGTATTGGTCCCAACTAGCCCCAGCGGCGCCGGCGAGTTATTGAAGTCATTGCGATAAACCTTAACCTGGTTAGTGTCATTTAGGGTGACCCCTTCTTTAGCGGTTTTGGGTGATTGATAGAAGTTGTGATTACCCGAGACAATGATGTCATCAATTTCCACAAAACTCATGTTGTCTTCATTAATCCCCGGATCGCCCCGAGTATTACCGATGACATAAAAACCACTGCGGCGACCAAACGGCAACGCCAGCGGTCCTGTCTCAGCACTAAAGCTAAAGCGCTGAACGTTATTGTTTTGGATGGTGATGCGGTGAATATTGGCACTCCTGCCACCAGCGCTGAAGAAACTGAAGCGGACAGCCCCAAAAGTGTTGTTTTGAAATACCGCATCTGTGACCCCGCCAGTATCCGAGTTGGGTTCAAGGTCCAGCGCCGTCCGGCAAACGTTATCTATTGTATTATTATTGACTGTTAAGTTTTTGACGCCAGTCAGCCCGAGGCCTTGCCGGCCGTTTTTGCTTAGTGTTGAATTCTTGAGCGTTACCCCGTTAGACCAAGTAGCTTCGCTGCCGCCAGTAAAATTAACGAAGTCTCCGTAGACATTATTTATCGTCACTCCATCGATAACGACGCCGGAAGAGCTATCAACAATGATGCCGTGTTGAGCCTCTAGGGTTTGATTGTAGCAAGTATCATCAAAATTACCGTTGCCAAGATAAACGTTCGAGGGATTAGGGCCGATAATCTTCAAGTTATTAACTTGAATGCTAGTGCTTGTGATGATTCCTAGATGGTAGCGGTTTCTAGGCCAATCGGGGTCGTTCTTATAGCGATTAGACGTACCAGATCCATCGGTTATGGCTTTGATGGTGGCGCCGTTGCCGTTTAGAATAATCCCGGTTTTATTGATGAGGGCTAGTGTATTTTCGGACCGATAGCAGGCCCCGGGTTTTAGTTCAATGACTGAATTGTTGGGCACACTATCCAACCAGGCTTGCATGGCGTCGGTGACGTCGGTCGAGCAATCTGTGTTAATACTAGACGGCGGCGAAATGGTTATCCTGCCCCAATTGGCCGCTAGAATCGAGATGTCTAGAATGGTCACATAACCATCACCGTTGAGATCACCCTGGCTAAAGGTCTTCCCGCCCAAACCATAATTGCTGGCCAGAATTGAAAGATCGCTGACGTCGACTTTGCCGTCATTATTGATGTCAGCATTGGTGGCCCGAGCGTGATAAATCAAATAGATTCCGATAGCAGCCATTAGGACTGCGAGCAGAATAAAAGTCACGATCCTAAACCTAGGATGGCGCAAGATAGAATAAGGCAAGGCTATCACGATTATGCTTATCTTAGCTTGCCTAGACGCCAAAAACCACCCCGTAAAGGGTGGGTTTGTTAAGAATCTTTCAGCTATTTAACTTCTGGTGGAGTTTCGTCTGTATAGGGTGGGTACTTCACGTCAATGCCGTCGGGGTGGGCCTCACTAACTGCCTCTCTCGCGTCTTTGATGGCTTGCTCTTTGTAGCCCTCTTCGTCTTTACGGAAATGTTGCTCTGAGCGCCAAAGGTTAGCATCTCTGATGTCTGTGTTAGTCTGCAGAGAATCTCTCAGTTCATCGGCCTCTTTCCGAGCGGTCTTCTGTGCTGATCTTAGCTCGTCTGGGAGCTTTTCACCCGTATTCTTCACTATCATATTAGCGGCACGAGCCAAGGTTTCTTCATTAGCTTCAGCCGCTTCTTTGTCCTCAGTGTCACCTTCAACTTGTCTAGCAGACCAATCTTCTTTCGAAGCGTATTTTCTAGCTTGAGCTAGTTCATTGGGGCCTAAACCCTTTAGCTCGTCTTCTCCGGGGTTTGAGCCCTCTGGCATCGGCATTTGAATTCCCTCCTAGTTGCCTCAAATTTCTCATAGTCGCAAAAGAAAAGCAACTTCACTATTAGATGGCCGCGCGATACTCACGATGACAATTTAGACGCCAAAAACCACCCCGTAAAGGGTGGTTTTTGATTAATCCGGCACCGCGCTACTCTCCCGCTAATGCAGTACCATCGCCGCAGAGAGGCTTAACTTCCGTGTTCGGGATGGGAACGGGTGTGGCCCTCTCGCCATAAGCACCGGGCAAGCTGCACGATAAATCCTGCAACCTACTCGATTCTCAAGTTTACGTGCCCAAATTGCTAGTCAAACAAATCTCAATTTTTGCGATATCAGCCCGAAGGCCAAGCTCACAAAAATAAGTAAAAAGTCGATCGACCATTAGTACACCTCGGCTGAAAGCATTACTGCCCTTACACCTAGTGCCTATCAACCACGTAGTCTACATGGGGTCTAATGGGGAAATCTAATCTTGAGGTCGGCTTCGCGCTTATATGCTTTCAGCGCTTATCCGTTCCGAACGTAGCTACCCGGCAATGCCCTTGGCAGAACAACCGGTACACCAGAGGTTCGTTCACTCCGGTCCTCTCGTACTAGGAGTCACTCCTCTCAAATTTCCTAACGCCCACACCAGATAGGGACCGAACTGTCTCACGACGTTCTGAACCCAGCTCGCGTACCGCTTTAATGGGCGAACAGCCCAACCCTTGGAAGGTGCTTCCCCTCCAGGATGCGACGAGCCGACATCGAGGTGCCAAACAGCTTCGTCGATGTGAACTCTTGGAAGCTATAAGCCTGTTATCCCCGGGGTAACTTTTGTCCGTTGAGTGCTGCCGATTCCACTTTCATGTCTCGTAAACGAGATGTTTT
>DATIHN010000009.1 GCA_035480635.1 Candidatus Saccharimonadales bacterium | reverse complement strand
GGGCTGAGTTCCTCCTTTGGCTTGGAGTTATCCTTCTTCTTGGTGCGGCGTTTTTTGGCCATATCTCCTAGATTATACCGCTTACGGAGTCGCTAGGGTATAGGGTTGTCCGGTCTATTTTGCCCAGGGCAATTCATATTTTTGACTAGGTTTCGATTCTCTTGAATCAAAAAGGTAAAATTTGCTGACCTTAATTCGATAAAACCGATGGCCATCTTGGTTTTTAGCTTCAGCTAGAATTTCTTCGCCTAAATTGAATCGATCACTTAAAGCTATATAGGCCAGATCAGAAGTCTGAACATCTGCTAATAGTTCGGCCTTACCCTCAAAATAAACTCCTCGGGGTTTATCCTTTAATCCATGGGGCTCAACGATATTACCGGCGATATTGGGATTTTGTGCAATCTCTTGGCTGTGACGAGTTGATTCAAGAGACCTAAAGTACAGATTTAGGTCCTGGTCGTAGGCATAATGAACCTCGCATACCCACGGCTTATCATTTGAGCTGGTGGCCAAGGATAAGTGAATCACTTGGTCAATGTAGTCTCGAATAGTTTTTTCGACGTCTGTTATCATGCTAGGCTGCCTTGGGTAGGTCTTGCTGGCGCCGCTTTTCCAATAAATCGGCGGCTGGGGTGGCCGAATATTCTGGTGGCATTAAGTACCCTATGCTCACAACTCTTTCGATTTGCTCATTAGTCAGGCCGGCAGTACCACTTTTTTTCACAGTCGCAATCTGCTCGCTTCTCCTTTGTTGGTAGTCAGCCTCGGGGCGCAATGCGACTACATTTGATTTGAGTTTTTCGGCTTCATTATTTGCCGCTTTCACAAGGTAGGCATCGCTCGGTTCGAGATCGGCATAGATTTCTGGGGCAACATAACCGCTACTAATAATCGAATTAGCTTCTGCCTGGCTAAACCCTTCCGCCAGCAATGTCGAACGTTTTGTTTCCCGCTCCTGCCTATCGGCTTCGACTTGCTTGTGAGCCTCAATTTGAGGATCAGGCGGCAGAGCATCAAAGGCGGTTTCTGGGTGAGGCTGGTCGCTGACTAGATCCGCAGGATTGATGGCAGGTTTAAACTCCGATTCAGGTTGATTGGGCAGGGCTTCGCTCATGTAAATATTTATAGCTGGACCAGAATAAACTTACAAGCCTGCTCCTAAACCTCATTCACTACTGGCAGCACCATCGGATTGCGCTTGGTCTTTTGGTAGAGTAGGTCGGCTACGGTGTCGCGCAGATCAAGCTTGAACTTGGCCCAATCAACTGGCCCGCTGCCACGGCGCTCAAAGGCCTTGCGCACCTCGGCCCGAGCGGCGTTGATGAGTTCTTCGTTTTCCTTCATATAGACAAAGCCACGACTGATGATGTCCGGGCTCGAAACTAGCTTGCCGGTTGAGCGGCTGACTGTGGCCACCACCACAAATACGCCTTCGTTGGCCATACTCAAACGATCGCGTAGTACAACTCCCTCGACGTCGCCGATCCCGGAGCCATCGATCATGATGATGCCAGACGGCACTCGTTGGGCCTTGGCGGCTTTAGTGGCAGTGATTTCCAGAACGTCACCGTTATCAAGCACAAAGATGTTGTCTTTAGCTACTCCATTTTGAACGGCTAGCTCGGCATGGCGCATTAGATGATGGAATTCGCCGTGTTCGGGCACAAAGTACTTTGGCTTTACAATCTGGATCATTTCGGCCAGATCATCGCGCGATGCGTGACCGGAGACATGCAGCGGTCCGCAGCCATCCAGGTCGCGATGAATGTTCTGGTAAACCCGCGCGCCTTCGCGCAGCAAACCGTCGACTGTATTGACGATCGAGACTTCGTTGCCCGGGATGATACTGGAACTCATCACCACCGTATCACCCGGCTTGATCTTAACGTGCGGATGGTCGCCCGTGGCCATGCGGTTGAGGACGGAATTGATTTCGCCCTGGTGGCCCGTGCATAGGATCAGGAACTGCTCATCTGGCATGTGGGTCATCTCTTGCAATCGTTTGACGGTGCCAGCCGGAATCCGCAAATAGCCCAGCTTTACCGCCAATTCCACATTAGCTAGCATGCTGCGGCCGGCAAAGGCCACCAATCGATTTGATTCGACGGCGGCATCGATGATGCTCTGCATACGGTGAATATTGCTAGATATGGCCGAAACAATGATGCGGCCCTGCTGGCGTTTAAAGACCTCAGTCAAACCCGGTTCGACAGTTTTTTCTCCGGGTGTCCGGCCCATGACCTCACAGTTGGTACTATCGCTTAGTAGCAATAAGACGCCGTCTTTGGCCACCTCATTTAAGCGATCGAGGTCCATCTTTTTGCCATCAACCGGATCGGGGTCTAGGCGCCAATCGCCGGTGTGGATGATCTTACCAACGGGTGTTTCGATCAATACAGCGCAAGCATCTGGGATAGAGTGTGTCACCCGAATGAGCTCAACTTTGAAGGCACCCAATTGGACCTGTTCGTGCTTATCGGGATCAAGCACTCGATATTGAGGTTGAGTTTTGAGTTGAAACTCCTGGAGTTTCTTTTCGATCATGCCAAGGGTAAAGCGCGCGCCGTAGATTGGTGCCGGCAACTTCGGTAACACATAAGGAATGGCGCCAATGTGGTCCTCGTGGGCGTGCGTGATGATGTGGCCGCGGATCTTATCCTTATGCTGCTCGAGATAGTCAGTTTTAGGGATGGTGTAATCAACCCCCGGCTCGAATTCGGTTGGGAAGGCAAAGCCCAAGTCGATGACGACGATATCCGGGCCGTATTCGATCGCCATCATGTTTTTGCCCACCTCACCCATACCGCCCAATGGAATGATCCGCAGCGCTTGCTCCCGTTTAGCAGTGTTTGCTACTGGTTTGGTGGCCGCTCCCCCACTGCCGTTGTAGACGGTTTTGTTGACCGGCACCTCATTTACAGCTGGCATCAGCGAGCGCTGGGGCTGACGCCGTCTAGAGTTACGACCATTGCCATTCGACTTTTGAGCGCCAAGGCTTTTAACCGGCGTTGGTCGAGCCGAACCCTGGGATGGTTTTGATTGTGGAGATGTCCCCGCAGCCAATTTGGGCTGGTTGGGTTTCTGAGGTTTATTTGATGTGTCTTCTTTCATGTTTCCTTTCGTTCCGCTAGAAGCGGATAGTTTAAATTGTTCTGATTCTTTATTTGTCATTCCGGACTTGATCCGGAATCGATCCTGAAACCAGTTCAGGATGACAATTAATAACTTATTCGATCATTTCGAGGATCTTGGGTATCTTGGCAAAATCTTCCATCAAAGTTTCGCGCATGCTGCCGTTGTAGAGAGCTGCCGCTGGGTGGAACAATGGCAGGTAAACCTGGCCGTCTTTGCGCTTGGGTTGCCCGTGAACCTGGCTGATTTTGAGTTCCGGCAGAATGGCGCTCATGGCATGCCGGCCCAAAAATACGATCAGTTTTGGTTTGATGATGTCAATCTGGCGGCGCAAGTAAGGCATAAAAGCTTCGATTTCGGATGGCTCTGGATCGCGATTACCAGGTGGGCGGTATTTGACGATGTTCGTTATGTAAACCTGCTCTCGTTTTAAGCCAATGCTTTCAAGCATTTCGTTCAAAAACTGGCCAGCGGCCCCGACAAACGGTTTACCCTGAGCATCTTCTTTGGCCCCGGGCGCCTCGCCGATAAAGACAATCTTGGAATCAGGGCTACCATCGGCAAAGACCAGTTGAGTGGCGGAGCTGGCGAGTTCTGAGCAGACTTGGTTAGCAACAATATCCGCCTCAACTTGCCTGAGTTCATCCGCCTTACTCACCTACTTGCCACTAACCGCCTTTTTGCTAAAG